>NZ_CALIII010000323.1 GCF_938018145.1 uncultured Campylobacter sp. | reverse complement strand
CGGCCTCGATAAAAAACTGGCTAGGCTGGTAGTTTATCTTTTTGATTTTGTCGTATTTGGCGTAGCTTAAAATCAGCTCGTCGCGTGCCCTCGTAACTGCGACGTAAAATAGCCGCCGCTCCTCCTCGAGCGAGCCGCCCATGCTCATGAGTTTGAGGTTCGGGAAGCGATTTTGCGCGAGATCGACTACGAAAACGAGGTCAAACTCAAGCCCCTTTGAGGCGTGGACGCTTAGCAGATTTACCCCTTCGCCGCTGCTCATTTCGCTGCTGCCCAGTGTGATAAAGTTATAAAATTTCTCCGCCTCCGAGTAGTTTTTGGCTAGTTCGCCCAGCACCTCTAGCTTGCCCGCGATGCGCTCGAGGGCCTCTTTTTTTAGCGTTTCGTCTATGTTGCCGTTTTTTTGCGTGGCGCGCTTGGTCGCGAGGTTATCGGCGATGAGGGCGTAAATTTTGCTATTTTTGAGATCTTCTACCAGCGAGGTCGGGCGCGAGTGGCGTTTGGCGGCGCTTAAAAAGTTGTAAATTTCATACAAAAACTGCCCGCCGCTCTCGCTTAGTTTTTGCATTTTTAAAATCGGGTGCGCGAAAAAATCCTCGCAAAAGTTAAATTTAGCAAAGCGCGACTTCTCCCCGACCTCGTCAAGCTCGTCAAAAAGCCCCAGCTGGTAGTTTTTGGTCTTTTTGGCAAAGGCTTCCACGCTATCGTCAGGCTGCAAAAATCCGCGCACGACGTCGCCGTGTCCGACCTTGCTTAGCACTTCAAAAATCTCCTTGCTAAGCGCCGCACCGACGCCTTTTGCGTATTCGCACACGTGGATAAAGGCCATGATATCTTTTGGATTTATGAGGATACCTAGCAGATCCATCGCAGCGCGCACCTCGCGGCTCTCAAAAAAGCTCACGCCGCCCTTGCGCTTAGAGCCGATACCAAGCTCTCGCAGCGCGACTTCTAGGCCGTCGGCGCTCGAGTTGTTGCGAAAGATGATGGCGATGTTTTCTTTTTTGTATTTGCTGACGGCGATGACCTGCGCGATGTTTGAGTATTGGTCGAAAAGCTCGTTGTAAACCAGCAGCTTTGGCGAGGTAAATTTGCCCTCGCGGCCGACGACTAGCTTTTTTTCGTAAAGGCGCGGGTTGTTTGCGATGACTTTGTTGGCAAGTGCTAGGATCGCGGAGCTGCTGCGGTAGTTGATGTTTAGCGCGTAAATTTTAGCGTCTGCGAAGCGGTCCTTAAACGAGCCGATGATCTCGATGTTTGCGCCGTTAAAAGCGTAAATGCTCTGGTCGAAATCCCCGACGCAAAAAAGGCTTTTCGTCTCAAAAGCGCTGATTAGCGAGCCTTGCAGCGAGTTTGTGTCCTGATACTCGTCGACTAAAATTTCCTCAAATTTGAGCGGCGCGCCTTTTCTCAGTTCGTTACGCATTTTGATAAGCAAGTCGTTAAAATCCGCATAGCCGAATTTGCTCTTTTCCTCCTCAAATTCGCGCAAAACGTCCTCGTAAATCTCGGCATATACGCCTTGCTCGTCGCTTCGCTCCTTTAGCCACTCGCCAAAAGTCTGCTTTAGGGCTAAATTTTGAAACAGCGAATACGCGTCGTAAAGATAAGCGCCGCCGTATGGCTTGATGTCGCTTAGGTGGTTAAATTTGCGCCTTTCTACGAGCGATTTTAGCAGCGTTTTTAGCTCGCTAGGCTGCTTTAGCGTGACGGGTTTTTCTAGAAATTTAAGCAGCGAATAAGAAACCGAGTGAAACGTGCCCGCCGTGATGCGCGAGGTGATTTTTTTATCAAAATGTCGGTTTAATCGCTCGATCATCTCGGCCGCGGCCTTGTTTGTAAAGGTTAGTAGCAGGATTTTCTCGGGCTTTACACCTAAATTTAGCAGATGAGCGATGCGAGCGACGATGGTGCTGGTCTTGCCGGTGCCGGCACTTGCTATGACTAGATTGTGTCCGGCGGGGGCGGTCGCGGCGGCGTATTGTTCTTGATTTAGTTTTGAAAGGGGCATATTTTCCTCGCGTTTAAAAGGGCAGATTATACCCAAACGGGCTTAAATTTATAAAAATGCAAAAGCGATGAGGGCTAAATTTTCGCCCCGCGTTTACAAAGCGAGGCGAAAATTTAGCGGTTTTATTTTGGATTTAGTATTTCTTTTAGCTCCTCGTCACTTAGCTCGTAGCGGTAAAATTTGAGGTAAAATTTTTTAACTTCGTCTTCTAAATTTAGCTCGGTAAAAATTTCGGGATAAAAGATTTTGGCTAGCCAAAGCGGTTGCAAGGCGCCCTCGGCGCTACGCACGCTCCACAGATACACGCCGCTAGGCACGACGAAAACGGCGCCATCTTTAACGGCTTTTAGTTTTTCAAACGGGGGATTATTTAGTATTTTTTCCTTGCCTTCGCGCGAATTTGTTATGATGATATCGGGGTTAAAGATAATAACTTGCTCCTCGTTTATCGTCTTTGAGATTTTAAAGTCCGCTTCGTTATCTTGAGAGCTTAAATTTATTCCGCCCGCGATTTTTATATACTCCGCGCCGATATCTTTGCCGCTGATGGTTGCGAAATTTCCGGAGTTAAAATTTAGAGCCAAAACCCGCTTTTTATCCTTGATATTTTTTACTTTCTCGCTTACAAATTTTATATTTTCGTCAAAATATGCGTTAAATTCGCTAGCCCTTTTTATAGCATCACCGCCCAAAATTTCAGCGATTTTACTAACTGATCCTTTTATCTCGCTAGCGTTGCTAAATTTATTGATATTTACGACCGCGATGCCTGCTGCTTCTAGCTGTGCCTTTTGATTTTCGTCAAATATCATGCCAACGGGTCCAAAAACTACCTGCGTATTTGAGGCGATTATGGTCTCGGCGCTGCTTGTTAACGAGCCGCTGACGTTGTTTATCGTTTTTATTTTAGGGAAAACTTTACTCATCATTTTTGGTAACCGCGCTGCGCCAGAGATGATTTTATCTTCACCCGTTAGCATCGCGCTCATCTGCGTAAAGCCCCTATCATCGGCGTTACGCGCTCTACGTTATCAGGGATTTGCACCTCTTTTCCGCCGTCGTCCACGACGATACGCGCTTGCAAGATACAAACCGCCAAAAACAAAATCGCCAAAATCTTTCTCATTTTTTCTCCTTAAACGATCGGGACGCAGGAGTAGACGCTCCTGCCCTCGATCTCGTTTTTTACCACTCTGATATCCGCGCCATATGCGAGCCTTAAATTTTCATCCGTTATCGCTTCGCTCGCGCTGCCGTAGATGATATTTTGATCTCTTTTTAAAAGCGCGACCTTGGCGTCAATATAAAAAGCATGCTCGGCAAAGTGCGAAGTCATGATGATCTTATGCCCGTTTGTCGCTAGTTCTTTTACGGCTTTTAGGATTTTTACTTGGTTTCCAAAGTCCAAATTTGAGGCGGGCTCGTCTAGCATAACGGCGTTTGCTTCTTGCGCTAAAGCTCTTGCGATTAAGACCATTTGCCTCTCGCCGCCGCTGATATCGGTGTAAATTTTATCCGCAAATTCGCTCATTCCTAGCATTTCAAGCTTTTGAAGGGCTATCTTTACGTCCTTTGCGCTTGGATTTTCAAAGGTTCCGATATAAGGCGAGCGTCCCATTAAAACGACGTCTAAAACCTTAAAAGCAAAGGGCGGCGTGTGAGCCTGAGGCACGTAGCTAATGATCTTTGCTCGCTCTCTATCGCTTAAAGCGAAAAAATCTCGCCCGTCTGCTAAAATTTCTCCACCAAATGGCTTTAAAAATCCCAAAATCGTCTTAAAAACAGTCGTCTTACCCACGCCGTTTGGTCCGAGCAAGCATAAAATTTCTCCGCCTTTTAGCTCGGCGCTAAATTCCTTCACGACTAGCTTTTTGCCGTATCCGCAGCTTAAATTTTTTATCTCAAATTTCACAGCCAGCCCTTTTTGCTTTGATAAAGCAGGTAGATAAAAACAGGTGCGCCGATGAGAGACGTGATGATACCAAGAGGTATCTCGCTAGCCATCGCGCACCTTGCGATCGTATCTACTATCAGCAAAAATAGTGCGCCGATTAGCATTGAAGCCGGCAAGAGGGCGTTAAAATTTGCTCCCACGATAGAGCGAGCTATGTGCGGCACGATGAGCCCGACCCAGCCTACTATACCGCAAAAAGCAACGCTAGAAGCCGTCAGCAAAGTAGAAGCGCAGATGATGATAAAGCTGTAAAATTTGACGTTTACGCCCATAGCTCTAGCTTCTTCTTCGCCAAATGCCAAGATATTTAGTCTAAACCTAAGCAAAAACAAAGGCACGGAGCAAAGCGCCGCGACGCCTAGCATATAAAGGACGTTTTGATATCCTCCGGTGCGAGCTAGGCTACCCATCAGCCAAAATGTGATCTCGGGTAGCTTGTTTTCGCTATCTGCTAGAAATTTTAAAAGCGAGCTAAAAGCGCCAAAAAGCGAAGATATGACGACGCCTGAGAGAACCATTATGATGACGTTTAGCTTGCCTCTAGCGATTAGTTGGCTTAAAAAAACCACCGCAAAAACAGCCGCAAGCCCAAAGCCAAAAGCCGTTAGCGAAACGTAAAGCACGGGTAGGGAAAGTATGATAGCGATACTAGCTCCGACCGCCGCGCCGCTAGAGACGCCTAAGATATCGGGAGATACGAGAGGATTTTTAAAAAGCCCCTGATACACGGCGCCGGCCGCAGAAAGAGCGGCACCTACAAGCACCGCAAAGGCAATACGAGGAAGTCTGATCTGTGTTATTACGGCGTGAGCTTGCTCGTTTGACGGAGGCGAGCCAAACAGCAAAGATTTTAAGCTAGCAAAAATTTCAGCCGCACCAAGACCGTATCTGCCAAGAGTCAGAGAAGCAAAGGCGCAAACTATCAGCACGATCGTTAAAACGGCAAAAAAGACTTTGTTATTCAAATTTTACCTCGCTTACGTCGTACCACATCGCGTAACTTTTCGTCGCACGGTAAAATTTAACCCCGCTACTATCTTTTACTAGCCATTTATCCACGTTTTTTCTAAAAATTTTCTCTTTTTCTTTTGGGATTTCTCCGACAAATTTTAAAAATTCGTAAGCCTCGTCCTTGTCCGTAAAACTCTTTTCATAAACGGTATCAAAGATACGCACGTTTACGTTTGCGCCCAGATCGTAAAGCATATTAAAAGTGACGTTGTAGCCAAACATCCTAGGATTTTCGTTTATAAAAGGCGGACGCTTAGAGGCTCTTTCGTCGATGCCCGCAAGCAAATCCATCCAAATTTCTCTAAGACTTGGATGGTCTTCTAAAAAGCTAGTTATGCATACGTATTTTTTCGCCGCGTCGTTTAGCCTTTTTATATCGCCAAGGCCAACCGAACGCGAGGCGACGACGATATCGTGCTTGCCGATCGCGTCTAGCGCGTCTTCGTCTAGCCAGCTTTTTTGCATAAATTTTATATTTTTTACGCCAGCGTTTTTGGCGTTTTGCTTGCAAAATTTAAGCATCTCTCCAAACGCGTCAAGCGCGGTTAGGCTTTTGGCTTGCCTTGCCATCGGTACGCTAAGGCGACCAGGCCCACAACCAACGTCTAGTACGCTATCTTCAGACGTTATCGGTAGAGCGTCTGCTAAAATTTGCGCGCTACGCTTTTCAAGCTCGGCCATGCCGTTATACATCTGGGCTATTTCGTCCCAATTAACCGCACTTCCGCCAGCTCCGCCCCTAGTCATAGGCGCAAATTTGAGTTCCCTAATCGCCTGCCAATTTAG
>NZ_CALIII010000322.1 GCF_938018145.1 uncultured Campylobacter sp. | reverse complement strand
TACGACTACAGAATTTACATTGAAAAGTGCTCATTTTTCTCGCCTGCACCGCTTGAAAAGCGCATAAAGCTAACCGAGACGATGTGCCTGGGGTATTATTAAACCGCGTAAATTTAGGCTTTTTGGCTTAAGATTTTAGCTAAATTCGGCCGTAAAACCCGGCTCAAATTTAATCCGCGCCGAATAAACCCGGGCTTTAATCAAAATCTACCGCGCCGCGCGGAAAAAAGCGATAAATTTACGCGCTAAATTTAACGAGCTTCCTACCCTGCCGCGTTTTGCTTATCTTGCTCGGTTACGGATGTGAGTTTAGAAAGACGCTTACCGAGAAATCTTTTCGCATCGTCCACGATAGAATAAACAGTCGGCACGAAAACGAGGCTAAGTAGCGTAGAGGCCGCCAGTCCGCAAATCACGGCTACCGACATCGTCGCGCGAAACTCCGCGCCAGAGCCGCTAGCAAACACCGCAGGCGCCATACCGGCGATCATAGCTATCGTAGTCATCACGATAGGCCGCGCCCTCTCTGCGCCCGAGCTTAGCAAAGCCTGCCTAATGCCGCTTCCGCGCAGGCGCTTTTCGATGACGAAATCAACGAGCAAAATAGAGTTTTTACCCACGATAGCCATGAGCATCAAGATGCCGATGACGGCGGATAGATCAAGCGCGCCGCCGTAAAGTAGCAGACCGCCCGCCGCGCCGCCGATAGAAAGCGGAAGCGCGATAAATATCGTAGCAGGCTGCAAAAAGTCGCGGAAAAGCACGATCAAAACCAACAAAAACATCGTCACGCCAAAGCCAAGCGCGATGCTAAACTGCTCAAACATCTCGCTCATATACTCACTATCGCCGTACTCGGGCGAGGAGATGCCTTTCGGCAAATTTTGCATCGCGGGTAAGGCATAAATTTGCCCCAAAACTTCGCCTATGGTAAATCCGGGTTGCAAATCGGCCTCGACAGCGATCTTACGACGTTTATCAAACCTCTCTATGCTAGCCGCACCCTGCGAATACGAAACTTCTGCCACGCTAGAGAGCGGTACGGCCGTCCCTGTCGCGCTTTGGACGTAAATTTTACGCAAAACTTCAAGATCGTTTCTAGCGCCCTCCTCTAGGCTAACGCGGATAGGTACTTGGCGATCAGGTAGGTCAAATTTTGCCGACGCCGCGTCCGTGTCGCCTACGGTAGCGATACGCAGAGCCTCGGCTACGGCTTGGTGGCTCACGCCCAGCCTTGCGGCCTCTTTTTTGATTAAATTTACGCGGATTTCCGGCTTTTGCAGCGGTTCGTTTACTTGAGCGTTTTTTACGCCCGCAACTCCGCTCGCTTGGGATTTTATCAGCGCGGCGATTTTAGAGAGCGCGTCTGCGTCCTCGCCGGTTAGGATTACCGAGATATCGCGCGCAGCCATCTCGTTAGCGAAGGCAAATCTCATATCGCTAAATTTAGCCAGCTCCGCCCGCAGTTCGTTTTCAAACTCCTTTTGCGTAACGGCGCGCTGCTTGTGCGGTTTTAGCGTGATTAGCAGCTCGCCCTTGTGCGTTTCGCCGCCGCCTCCGGCTATAACAAAAACGGACCGCACGGCCGGGTTTTGCTTAACGACGCGGGTTAAATTTAGCAGCCTCTCGTCGGTCTGCTCTAGCGTAGATCCGGGAGTTAGAGTGATATTTACGCTGCTTCTGCCGACGTCGCTTTGAGGTAAAAATCCCGTCGGTAAAAGCGGTATGAGCGCAAAGGATCCGAGCAGCAGCAGAAAGCCGATAAAAAGCGTAAATTTACGGTGATCTAGCGTGAAATTTAGCAAATTTAGATAGGCTGCCTTTAGCTTGCCCGCTTCGCGCTCCTCTTTTGCCTCGGGTTTTAGGACGTAGGCCGCTAGCAGCGGAGTGGCTAAGCGCGCTACTAAAAGCGAAGCCAAAACCGCCGCCGCGACGGTTATGCCAAACTGCCTAAAGTACTGCCCGATACCCCCGCCGATAAAGCTAACGGGCAAAAATATCGCCACTATCGTTAGCGTAATGGCAACCACCGCAAAGCCGATATCATCAGCCGCGTCGATGGCGGCCTGATAGGGGCGTTTGCCTAAAGCTAAGTGCTTTTTGATATTTTCTATCTCCACGATCGCGTCGTCTACGAGTATGCCGATAACTAGCATGAGAGCTAGCAGAGTGATGCCGTTTAGCGTGTAGTCCAGCAGATAAAGCGCCGCAAACGTCGGCAAGATCGAAAGAGGCAGCGATATAGCCGCCACCAGCGTCGCTCGAGCGTCTCTCAAGAAAATAAACACGACCAAAACCGTCAGTATCGCGCCCTCGGCCAGCATCCAGATCGTTTGGTCGTAGCTTTGCTTAGTCTCGTTCGCCGAGGTGTATATCTCATCTATCTTTACTTCTGCATGCTCTGCGGTAAATTTAGCCAGCTCCTCCTCGACCTTTTTTATCACAACCGTATCGCTGGCGCCTTTTGAGCGCGAGACGCTAAATCCCGCCGTCTCCAGCCCGTCCATCCTAGAGCGCGATCTAACCTCGCCGTGTGAGTCCTCTACGCGAGCGATGTCGCCCAGACGGACGTTTCGGCCGCCGTCTAACCAGATAGGAGTGTTGGCTAGCCTCTCGACGCTCCTTGCGCCGCCTGTTACGCGCAGGCTGTTTTCAGCACCGTCTAAAACCGTTCTGCCAGCGGGCAAATCGGCGTTATTTTGTGCGAGCTGCTTGTTAATATAAGCGGCGTCTATCTTTAGCGAGCTAAGCGCGGCGGGATCTAAAAGCACTCTGATCTCGCGCGTAACGCCGCCTAGGCGCTTTACCTGCTGAACGCCCGGGATCGCTAGCAGCCGCCTTTTTATCTCGTTATCTATCAGGCGCGATATCTCACTTTGGTCTAATTTTACGCTTCCTACCGAATAAAACGTCAGCGCGCCGCCCTCGATGTCCACGCGCTCTACTAGCGGCGTATCGATGCCGGCTGGTAGTTCGTCTCTGATCTGCGAGATAGCGTTTCGCACGTCGTTTACGGCTCTATCGACGTCCGTCTCGATAGCAAACTCCACCGTCGTAGCCGAGCTGCCCTCGGAGATCGTAGAGCTAACGTGCCTCACGTCCGCCAGCCCGCTCACGGCGTCCTCGATGCGCCTAGTAGTCGAGCTTTCCAGCTGCGTAGGCGACGCTCCAGCCTGCGTGACCGTGACGCTAACGATAGGAAAATTTACGTTTGGGTTCGCGTTTATCGGCAGGCGCAGAAACGACGCTACGCCGCCTAAGCTAAGCGCGATAAAAAGCACGATGATAGGGATAGGATGACGGATCGCCCAAGACGAAATTTTCACTCCGCGCCCCTTTGCGCCGCTTCGCCGTCATTTACCAGCGCGGCGGCTTTTAGCGCGACCTCATCGTCCTTGCTGACACCTGAAATCACCTGAACTAGCCCGTTTGTTCTAAGTCCGATTTGGATTTTTTGCTTGACTGCTTTGCCGTCCTTTACTATAGTCGTAAACGCACCCTTTTCGGTAAAGGAAACAGCCTGTGCAGGCAGCGCTAACGCGCTAAATTCCGGCAGATCGATGACAACTTTAGCATATGAACCGATAAATTTCGCCTCGCCGTCTAGCGAAATTTTGACCTTGCCTAGGCGTGAGCTTGTATCCACGCTCACGGGCACTAGCCGCACTTTGCCTTTCACAGCCTCTTTTACGCCGTAAATTTGAGCCTGCGCGCTCATACCGACTTTTATCTGCGCTAGCTCGGCTGCGTCCGCGTCCGCAGATAGCTCGATGACGCAGTCTTTTGCGATGTTAAACAAAGCCTCGCCGCTAGTTAACGCACCGATTTGGGCTTTTTTTGCCGTTACGACGCCGCTAACGGGCGCTATCACGCTAGCTTTGCCGAGCTGATCTTTAGCCTCCGCGATCTGCGCGTCTATCTGCGAAATTTGGGCTTTTGCGGAGTTTAGATTCGCTCTGGCGCTTGCTTCTTTCGCGTTTGCTTGTTCGAGTTCTTGCGAGCTGATCGCCTTTTTTGCGGCCAAGTCTTTAGCTCGCTTTAGCGCGGAGCTAGCCTCGCTAAAAGCGGCCTTGGCGGAGTTTAAATTTTGCTTTGCGGCCTCAAGCGCGGCGGTTTGCTGGTCAAATTTCGCTTTTACGCCGGCATTATCTAGCAGGGCTAAAATTTGCCCCTTTTGCACGTTTTCGCCCACTTCGGCTAAGATTTGGGCGATTTGTTGGCCTTGCAGCGCCGAGCCTACGGCAACGTCGTCTTTAGCGACCAGCTCGCCGTGCAAATTTAGCTTTGGGCTAAATTTTGCGATCTTGGGCGAGACGACCGTGAGCTTTATGGCTTCTTCGCTTTGATTTTGCCTAGCGTCCGAATTTCTGCCGTCTCGGCCGACGTTTGTTTCGCTAGCGTCGCCGTATTTTAGGCCCGCTTGAGCCGTTTGCTTGTTTTGCGGCGGCGTTTTTCGCTCCGATTTATTTTCCTGCGCCGATTTATTTTCCTGCGCCGCCGCCGTTTGTTGCGCGGTCAAAATTAGCGCAAACGATAAAAAATATGCCTTTAAAATTTTGCCGAATTTCATAAAATTTCCCTTAGAATTAGTCTTAAAATTTATCATATTAGCAAAATTTAGGACTAAAAGTCAATCCTAAAACCTTGAAAATATTTTGGGATTTTACTAAAATTCGCCCAAAATAAAAAAGGAAAACGATGTATAACTTTGACGACCTAGGCAAAAAAATCAGCGAGATTGACGAGCGCATAGACGCGCTGATCGCTAAAACCGGGCTTAGCTACAGCGAATTTGCAGTACTTTATACACTCGCAAAAGACGGCCGTTCGACGCAAAAAAAGATCGGCCAAGAGTGGCTCATACCCAAGCAAACTGTCTTTAACGTCTGCAAGGATTTTCGCCAAAAAGGGCTAGTGCAGATAGGCGAGCAAAGCACGGATAAAAGGGAACGCGCGATGAGTCTCACGCAAAAAGGGCACGACGTAGCAGACCCTATAGTGCGCGCTAGCGACGAGCTGGGCGAGCGGGTATTTGCTAGGCTTGGCGAAAAAAACTCCGAAAAGCTATTCTCGCTGCTAA
>NZ_CALIII010000321.1 GCF_938018145.1 uncultured Campylobacter sp. | reverse complement strand
ACGCGCGCCGAGGCAAAGGAGTATATCGAGCGCTATTTTAAAGCTTTCCCTACGATAAAAGGCTTTTTAGAAGGGATAAAAACCGCCGCGAAAAACGAGGGCTTCGTGCGCACGCTGCTGGGTAGAAAGCGGCTGTTTGACTTTACTACCGCGACGCCGATGCAAACGGCGATGTACGAGCGCGAGGCGGTAAATACGATATTTCAGGGCTCGGCTGCTGATATCATCAAGATGGCGATGGTAAAAATCCGTCCGCTTTTAAGCCCGCGCGCTAGAATGCTTTTGCAGATACACGACGAGCTGATCTTTGAGGTGCAGGACGGCTACGCTGAGGAGTTTGGCGCAGCAGCGCAAAAGATAATGCAAGAAATTTATAAACTAAACGTACCGCTAAAAACGAGCCTAAATGTGGCGAAGGATTGGGGCGAACTTAAGTAAAACGGCAAATTTGAGCGTTTAGTCGGAATCAAATTTGCCGGCTAAGCTTATGGGGTGTAACGACGATAAAATTTAGATTAAATTTGCTAATCGGTAAAGGCGGTTGCAAGCGGCAAGATGTGCGACTACGGCGTTTTTGGCGCACTAGGTTTAAATTTGCCCCACTTTTATTTTTGGCGTCTGGTTTTTAGCTTGACTAGCTATTGCGGCCGAACAAAAGCGTGCGCGGCAAAATAAATTTTACATTTTTAATTAGCCTTGTTGTTTGCGGCTTGGTAAAATTCAGCGCAAAAATCCCTGCTTGCGTAGAAATTTTTCTAGACTTGCGGTAAATTCCGCGTAGCCTGCAGCGTTTGGGTGGATCTGATCGGACATCAGGCGGCTTTGTTTCATCACGTCGCCCCAGGCGTCAGAGAGCAAAGGCACGCGGTATTCCTTCGCCAGCTCCTCGTACAGCTCGTGATCGCTAAATATCCCAAGAGCCGCGCCCAAAGTTAGCTTAGGAACGCCGATGAGCACCGCGCGGCTGCCGCTTTCTTTTACTGTACGCAAGATGGCGGCGATATTGGCGCGCGTGGCGGAGCTAGGCTGTCTACGCAAAAAGTCGTTGCCGCCGATGCTAACTATCACGAGCGTTGGTTTATATTCTCGCAAAAGTGCTGGCAAACGCGCCAAAGCCTGCGCGCTAGTATCGCCAGAAACTCCCGCATTTATCACTTGCCAGCCGCTTGAGCGCGCTAAATTTGCCGGCCACGCTCTCTGCTCGCTAGCGCCCACTCCCTGCGTGATCGAGTCGCCTAGAGCCACCACGACGCTGCCGGCCGGTAGCGGGCGTTCTTTGCCCTTGCCGCCGCAAGCCGCGATAGATAGCGCAACGAGCGCGGTAAACAGTATCGCGTAAAATTTTCTCATAAAAGCTCCGTTAAGTGCCTATTTTGATTTATAAATAAAAACCGTGCCGCGATAAATTTAATCGCCGTGTGGGGAAACTTGCTCAAATTTATAAATTTGCGTAAATTTAAGATCGTGCTAAAATTTGCACTAAATTTTAAAATTTAGCGCAAATTCTAAAGCAAATTTCATGCGCACCGTCGCAACTTTTGCCACCCGCCTGCAATACGCCCAAAGCCACTAAAATTTAGCGACCGAGGGCAAAATTTAAAAATCAAAGCCCCAAATTTAGCTACTTTATGAACCCGACCTGCGGTAAAATTTCAGCTAGCGCCGCGTCCTTTTTCTCGTTAAATTTGACCTTGTTCTGCTCAAAAAGATTATTTCCGTGCGCGTCTATGGAGACGATGAGCGGGCCAAACTCCTTCACGCGGCACTTCCACAGCGTCTCTGGCATCCCAAGCTCCGTCCAGTCGGCACTCTCGATCTCCTCGACCTGCGTAGCCGCCACCACCGCGCAGCCCGCGGGAAATACGCAGTGTATCGCGCCAAACTCCTTGCAGCCGCTCATCGTGCCCTCGCCCATGCCGCCTTT
>NZ_CALIII010000320.1 GCF_938018145.1 uncultured Campylobacter sp. | reverse complement strand
CTGCTATCATCAAAGCTAGCCACATCATCATAGGTGCTTAATTCTTTAAATAGCGAGCGGTTTATGGCGCTCGCTATGTAAACTTGCTAACAAAAAACTCAAAAACTAAAATAGGCAAAGTAAAGTTGCTTTGCCTTGCTTATTTTAAATTTGATCCAAAATTTACTCAATCCATCTTATTTCAATTTTTCTAAAAAATTATAAAATTTAGCAGCAAAACAAACCGATAAAAATTTGATTTAATAAAATAAAAGATAAAGTCTGAAGTTGTAGTTTGTTAAAAAGAAAAGGAGCGGAAAACCGCCCCTGGGTATTATAAAGCAGCCTTTGCTTTTGAAGCTAGCTCGCTGAAAGCTTTTGCGTCATTCATAGCTAGATCGGCTAAGATTTTTCTATCAAGCTCGATATTTGCTTTTTTAAGTCCCGCGATAAAGCGCGAATAGCTAATGTCGTTTAGGCGGCACGCAGCATTTATGCGCACTATCCACAAGCGGCGGAAGTCGCGTTTCTTGCGGCGTCTGTCGCGGTATGCATAGACCAAACTTCTTTCTAATTGCTCTTTAGCTTTTCTAAAGTGTTTGTGTCTAGCGCTGAAAAAACCTCTAGCTAGTTTTAAAACTTTTTTATGGCGTCTTCTTCTAACTACGCCTGTTTTTACTCTTGCCATATTTATCCTTTACAAATCGGCGCTCACTGAGTGAGTCTTGCCCCAAATTTGGGGGAGTTTGGAATGACTTTTCGTCAAAAACTTAAATTCCGAGCATCGCTTTGACGCTTGCGACGTTTGTGCTGTCTACGTATTGAGGCGAGCGTAAATCTCTCTTGCGGTTGCGAGATTTTTTAGTCAAAATGTGGCTTCTAAAAGCTGAGCCTCTTTTGATCTTGTTTTTGCCCACTTTAAAACGTTTAGCAGCGCCGCGAACTGTCTTCATCTTAGGCATACTAATCCTTTTAAAATTTCTTTTACGCCTTACGCGTAAGAGTGGGATTATACCCAAAATTCCTTTAAGAAATTTAAATTTGATAGAGTTGGCGGCAAAATACAAAACAAATTTACAATACAATCTTGAAAATAGCTTAAATTTTAGATTTAATTAATATTTTTAGTCCTATAATTTCACTTAGATTTATTATCTCAAATCAAGGAGTAACGATGAAGATAAAGTTTCTCGCCTCTGCGGCGGTAATAAGCGCGATGTTTTGCGCAAACGCGCTAGCTTGCACGACTATTTTGGTTGGAGAGGGGGCCTCTGACGACGGCTCGATGTTGATAGCTAGGAGTGCCGATAGCAAGGCGATAAAGGCGCAGGTATTTTTGATACATCCGAAAAAATCCAATCAAAAAGGCGTCCACAGCTCAAAGGCGCATGACGGGGCAAATGATTTTACATATCCGCTGCCAAAAGAGGGCATGAGATACACGACGATAGCAAACTCGCACACCAAGCTTCACGGCGCTGTCGGCTACAATGACGCGGGCGTGGGCATCAGCGGCACCGAGACCATCTACGCTAAAGACGAACTGCTAAAAATCGATCCGTATAACGAAGCAACCGGCATCACGGAGGATGATATCCCGGATGTACTTTTGCCTCGCATGAAAAGCGCAGCCGAGGGCGTGAAGCTGCTCGGCGAGATCGTGGAAACTACGGGCGCGGGAGAGGGTTTTGGCGTAGTGTTCGTCGATAAAAACGAGCTTTGGTACTTTGAAACGGGCACCGGTCATCACTGGATGGCGGTTAAGCTACCAAAAGACGAGTACTTCGTCTCCGCAAACCAAGGCAGACTACAAAACTACAAAGAAAACGATCCAAATTTCATGGGATCGAAAAATTTGATCAAATTTGCCCAAGATAACGGCGCCTACGACCCGGCGAAAGACGGCGAATTTCAGTTTACGAAAGCCTACACCAGAGACGACGAGAGAGATATGACCTACAACTATCCGCGCGTTTGCTGGGTGCAGCAGATGTTTAATCCCGAGCTAAAAGACAAGCAGACCCTTGACGGCGGCAACTATCCGGTATTTTTAAAACCGGCTAAAAAGCTAAGCGTGCAGGATCTAAAAAACGCTCTTAGATCCCACTACGACGGCACTGCGTACGATAACTACGCGAGCAAAGACGAAAATCAAAAAAATATCTACCGCGCCGTGAGCGTCTTTAGAACCTACGAGTCGCACGTCATGCAGGTGCGCCCGTGGCTACCGCAAGAGATCGGCAGAGTGACCTACGTGGCGCTTGGTATGTCGGAGCTTGGCGTTTATTTGCCGTATTACTATGGCCTCGACAAATTTATCGACGGCTACGACAAGGGCTCGTATAAGGCCGACGACGAGTCGATTTATTGGACGTATAGAAAGCTACAAACCCTCGTGATGATGGACTACGATAAGTATTCGCCGGTCGTGAAAAAGGCCTACAAGGAGTTTGAGGACGCGCTCGCGGTCAAGCAGGCCAAATTTGAAGACGAATACGTCAAACTCTACAAAAAAGATAAAGCCAAAGCGAACAAGCTGCTAAACGAATTTTCGACGAATATGATGAAAGAGGCCAAGGCTCTAACGCAAA
>NZ_CALIII010000319.1 GCF_938018145.1 uncultured Campylobacter sp. | reverse complement strand
ATTTTGACGAGAAAAAACGCGAAATTTACGTCGCGATCGCCGATGTGAGCGAATACGTCACCCCCTACTCTCCGATAGACGCCGAGGCCAAAACGCGCGGATTTTCTATATATTTTCCGCACAAAGCCGTGCCGATGCTGCCGCGAAATTTGAGCGAAAATATCTGCTCGCTCAAGCCAAATGCCGCGCGCCTTGCATTTTGTTTCAAAATCACGCTAGACGAAAACGGCGAAGTCGTAAAAGAAGAGCTCCTAGAAGCTCTCATAGTCTCAAAAAGACGCTTTAACTACGACGAAGTCGATCAAATTTTACGCGGCGAACGCGAGGATGAAATCGGCTGGATAAAACCTCTTTTCGCACTCACCTCGCGTCTGCGCAAAAAACGCCTGAAAAACGCGTTTGACTTTAGGACGCAGGAGCTTCGTATGGGCCTTGACGCAGACGGCGGGCTTGCCTCTACGAGATTTGAGACCGATACCGACTCGCACAGACTAGTCGAAGACTGCATGCTGCTAGCCAACGTCGCGGCGGCAAAACGCATCGGCAAAGGCGTTTTTAGAAATCACGGCTCGCCGGATCTGCGAAAAATACAAATTTTACTCGAAGACCTCGGAGCTCTGGGCTTTGACTTCGTTTATGAGAGCGATATCGCAAATTTGGTTCGCAAAATCCAAGCGCAGGCCGATGCAATAGGCAACCGCGAGGAGATCGACAAACTCATCATAAAATCGCAAAAAAAGGCCGAATACGGCGCGCAAAATTTAGGCCACTTCGGACTGGGATTTGAGCGCTACACGCACTTTACGAGCCCGATCCGCCGCTACTCCGACCTTACGTTGCACCGCCTTTTAAAGGCCAAACTGCGCAACGACGAGAAATTTTTCAACTACTTGCTTTTAAATATCGAAGCGACTTGCTCAAATTTAAGCGAACTCGAGCGCGAAGCCGACAGGGTTGCGTTTGACTTTATGGATAGAAAATTTGCGCGCTGGGCGAAAGAGCGCATCGGACAGCGATTTAACGCCTATATCAGCGAAAATCAAAACGTCGCTGTCGGCAGACTAGACGACGAGATAAAGGGCGCCAGGATATTTTTGGGCGCGTACTGCGTAAATTTGTTGCAAAAAGTCATCGTCGAAATCACGGATGTAAATATCGCGACGGCCGAAATTTTCGGCAAGGTCGTAAAGAAAATCGATGTATAGAAAAGAGCTTGAGACCGCGCTAAATTCGGCTAAATTTCCAAATTATTTTTTGCTTTACGGTGCGGACGAATACCAAATCGAGCTTTTTGCGAAGGAAATTTTAGCCAAATTTAAAGATTTTGAAATTTTGAGCCTTTACTACGACGAGTACGATTTTGACGCTGCGCGCGCGCATCTTTGCGAGCCTTCGCTCTTTGGCGATAGCCCGCTTTTGCACGTAAAAAGCGACAAAAAAATCCCCGCAAAAGAGCTAAAAATCCTGATAGAAGGTTGCAAAAACGGCGGAGTATTTATTTTTGAGCTTTTTGAGCCCGACGCCAAAGCCGTTTTTGATACGCAAAAGGCTTTCGGAGTAAATTTTGCGAGATTTTTTAAACCCGGCTCGCCCGAAGAGGCAGTAAATTTACTCGGCAGACAAGCTGCAAAAATGAGCCTAAATATTACAAAAAACGCGCTTTTTGAACTCTACCGCATACACAACGAAAATTTATATCTAGCCGCAAGCGAGCTAAACAAACTAGCCTCTCTAAACGAGCCTATAAACGAAAATATCGTGAGAAGCTTGGTTTTTTCGCTATCAAGCGTGAGTTTTGACGATTTTTTCGATAAATTTATCGCGCTAAAAGATATCAGGGCCGATTTTTTCTCCTGCGCGGATGATGGAAATTTTAATGAAATTTTGTTTATTAACTCGCTTTACCGTGCGTTTTTTAGACTTTTTAAGTTACATGCCGACATCAAAATAACTGGTAAATTTGACATAAAAGAAACGCTCGGCTATGCGCCGCCGCCAAACGTCGCAAATGAACTAAAAAGGCAGTGTCTGGCTGTAAATTTAAAAGCGTATAGGGAAATTTTTACCGCGTTAAATTTGGCGGAATTTGAGCTAAAAACAAACTCTGCGCTTGATAAAAAAACCTTTCTACTCTCCTGCGTGCTGGGCCTACAAAATCTTATCGGCAAAAACAGCAAATATTAAGTAAAAAAAAGATAAAATCAGCTCTTGTCGAAAGACTTCCTTGCCCGTTTGCAACCGTGCAAGCGAGCTTAATACCCACAAGGAGAATCAATGAAGCACTACGAGCTTTTATTCATTTTGAAGCCTACTTTGACGGAAGAAGAAGTAAGCGCAAAAGTTGATTTCGTTAAAGAAATCCTAACCAAAAACGGCGCAAATATCGCGTCTGTGCAGTCTATGGGCACTAGAAAACTAGCCTATACCGTAAAAAAATACGAGCGCGGAACTTATTTCGTCGTGTATTTCGAGGCTCCGACTCAAGCTATCGCCGAAGTCGAGCGTATCATCAGAATCACCGAAGAGATCATCAAATTCTTAACGGTCAAATTTGAAAACAAAAAAGAGATCGCCGCTTGGGAAAAGATGAGCAAGGGCATCAAACTAAACAAAAAAGAACCGAAAGTCAAAGCAGAAGAAGCTCCGGCAACGCAAGAATAAGGACGAAAAATGTTTAATAGAGTCGTTTTAGTAGGAAATTTAACACGAGATATCGAGCTTAGATATACGACTGCGGGCGCAGCCATAGGCAACAGCGCCATCGCCGTAACGAGAAAATTTAATGTAAACGGCGAAAAACGCGAAGAAACGTGCTTTATAGACATAACATTTTTCGGAAAACAAGCGGAAATAGCAAACCAATATCTTTCCAAAGGCTCAAAGCTTCTAGTTGAGGGTCGCCTAAAATTCGACCAATGGACGGATAACAACGGACAAAATAGAAGCAAACACACGATCAGCGTGGAAAATATGGAGATGCTAGGCGGAGGACAACAGCAAGGCGGATATAATCAAAATAGTAATCAAGGCTATCAGCAAGGCGGTTACCAAAATAACAGCTACGGCGGCTATCAAGGCGGACAAAATCAGCAAAATAGCTACGCTCAAAGCGGCACCCAAAGGCAAAATTTTAATAAACCGCAGCAACAAAAGCAACAGCCAAAAGACGAATACTATGGCGATAACGTCCGAGAAATAGATATAGATGCCGACAAATACGATGACGGCGACGAAACCATACCATTTTAATTAAGGAAAAAACGATGGCTGAAAAAAGAAAATATTCACGCAAATACTGCAAATTTACAGAGGCAAAGATAGATTTTATCGACTACAAGGACACTTCGCTTTTGAAGTACTGCTTGTCAGAGAGATTTAAAATCATGCCAAGACGCCTAACCGGCACTTCTAAAAAATACCAAGAGATGGTCGAAAAGGCTATCAAGCGCGCTCGCCAAGCAGCTTTGATACCTTACGTAGTCGATCGCGACGACGTAGTAACCAATCCTTTTGAGGGACTATAATTTTGCCCAAGCCCTATTTTAAGGGCTTGCTTTCTCTTTTTTGATTCAAAATTTTAAATCAAATTTACTTATATTTTTATGTGTTCTTTTGTATCAATTCAATTTTTCGAAATACGCGTAAATAAATTGCGGCTATTTTTATTTGACTCAATTAAACCAAGCAGACTTTTAGCTACGACTTGCGTTACTACTTTTAAGGCCTCTTATTAATTTTAAGAGATTTTGATATAAGTTTTTCTGTGTAGTTTTGGTATTATGCCTAAACTCTAGCTCGTAGCTGCGTCTTAAATACAGTGACGCAGAACGGAACGCATTCCTTTAGGCGTAGCAAGAAATTCTCTTTTCTTGGCTTTCCTAAGATCGCTACCGTCGCTATACTTGAGAAGATCCTTTTAAATTTAGATAATCTGTGTTTAGCCGTATTCTCATCTGCTCTACTTTGCTATGCTCGTAGCTTTTTAAGAAGCGGTGGCAACATAAGTCGCAGCCAAAATTTTCTTATAGCGTCTTGTAAAATAGCGAGCACAACGTAGTTAAGAGTGTTTTTCTCTGCAATGAGCTAAATTTGCGTAATCGACTAAGCCG
>NZ_CALIII010000318.1 GCF_938018145.1 uncultured Campylobacter sp. | reverse complement strand
AGATCGGCGACGAGCTAACATACGAGCTATCTACCGACAACCTCGGCCGCACCGCTGCACAAACGCTTCACAAGGAGCTTGAGTATCACATCCAGCGCCTGATGGAGGAAAAAATCTTTCAAAAATATCAAGACATGGTCGGGCACATGGTTTTTGGCTCCGTCACGCGCGTGGATAGCGAGGAAAATACCTTCATCGAGATAGACGAGCTGCGAGCCGTGATGCCGCGCAAAAACCGCATAAAAGGCGAGAAATTTAAACCGGGCGACGTCGTAAAAGCCGTCATAAAAAGCGTCTATATCGACAAATCTATGGGCATCAAGGTCGAGCTAAGCCGCACGTCGCCAAAATTCCTCGAAGCTCTGCTAAAAGCCGAAGTGCCGGAGATCAAGGACGGCCTCGTATTGATCGCCGCTAGCGCTAGAATCCCGGGAGAACGCGCTAAAGTCGCACTCGTAGCCACCTCTCCTAATGTCGATCCTGTGGGCGCGACCGTGGGCACCAAAGGCGTGCGCATAAACGCCGTCACAAAGGAGCTAAACGGCGAAAATATCGACGCAATTGAGTATTCGGCCGAGCCTGCGATCCTCATCACCCGTGCGATGGCGCCGGCGATCATCAGCTCCGTTAAAATCGGCGAGGACGGTAAAGCCGTCGTGAGCCTAGTAACCGAGCAAAAGAGCAAGGCTATCGGCAAAAGCGGCATAAATATCAGGCTAGCTAGCATGCTAACGGGTCACGAGATCGAGCTAAACGAGCTAGGCGCTAGAGGCGAGAGCAAAGACGAAAATGCAAAGGATCTAAAAGCGCTGTTTGGCGATCTGTAGCCAAATTTGAGCCTTTTGGTCGCATTTATTTCGGGCGGTAAATTTGAGGTACGGCGTCCGGGTCAAATTTGACCTGTTTCGTCTGCTAAAATTTGCCGCTTTTTTATTTTGGTGCGTTAAATTTATTCATAAATCAATAAAATTTGCCGCACTTTTCCCGCAAAGCCTGCACTGCAAAAATCATGACGCCGAATTTACAAAACCGTCCGACTGCAAAGTAAATAAATCCAATGCATTTAAATATAATTTTAAAAATATTTAAGGACGCAATATGTAAAATACCCGCAATAACCTCGCAGGATTAAAAGTGAACGCAAAATCGCCGAATCAAACCAAGCCCCTCAAAAAGCTACTTTTGATAGCCTTGATCGCTCTCATTGTCGGCAATGCCCTGATGTACGTAAACCAAAGAAGCGAATGGCTCTACGACGGGCAGCCGTATCCAAAGGCAAAAGAGTGGCTGATAGGCGCGAATTTTATGATGGTGTACGGCAATTTTCTAACCAAACTACCCTTTGTCGATGAAAAAAGCCTTATCGTCCAGCCCGTGCTTGCCTTGCAGGATTATTTCATAAAAAGATGGAAAGAAAATTTACCCGACGACGATGCGGAAAAATACGCAGACTGGTATGTTTTTAGGCTGATGATGTATAT
>NZ_CALIII010000317.1 GCF_938018145.1 uncultured Campylobacter sp. | reverse complement strand
TTTTTCCTTAGTTTTGGTATAATTTTACGTAATTGTAACAAAAAAAGCTGATTTTTAAGGTAAAAAATGAAAAATTTTGAAATTTCGTCCA
Organism: uncultured Campylobacter sp.; assembly: GCF_938018145.1. Lineage (GTDB taxonomy): Bacteria > Campylobacterota > Campylobacteria > Campylobacterales > Campylobacteraceae > Campylobacter_A. The sequence continues at coordinate 1,453 of NZ_CALIII010000317.1, read as the reverse complement.
AATTTAGCCCGAGCGAGGATCAGGCCCGCGCAGTCGCCAATATCGTCGCATCCATAAGATCGGGCAATAAATACCAAACGCTTCTAGGCGTCACGGGCTCAGGCAAGACCTTTACGATGGCAAACGTTATACGCGAGCTAAATATGCCCACTCTAATCATGACGCACAACAAATCCCTCGCCGCGCAGCTTTATAGCGAATTTAAGGGCTTTTTCCCTAAAAATCACGTGGAGTATTTCATCAGTTACTACGACTACTATCAGCCGGAGGCCTACATCCCGCGTCAAGACCTTTTCATCGAAAAAGACAGCTCCGTAAACGAAGAACTCGAGCGTCTGCGCCTATCTGCGACGGCGAGCTTGCTCAGCTTTGACGACGTCGTGTGCGTGGCGTCGGTGTCGGCCAACTATGGCCTGGGTAATCCTAGTGAATACCAAGGCATGGTCGCATACCTAAACGTCGGCGATAAAATCAACCAGCGCGCGCTACTGCAAAAGCTAGTGGATATGGGATACAAACGAAACGACGTTTATTTCGACCGAGGTGACTTTCGCGTAAACGGTGACGTGGTGGACGTATATCCCGCGTATTTTAACGACGAGGCGTTTAGGATCGAGTTTTTCGGCGACGAGATCGAGACGATGTATAGCCTGGACGTGCTGGAAAACAAAAAAAGACACGACCTGAAAAAATTTATCCTCTACCCGACCAGCCAGTTTATCGTGGGCGAAAACCGCCTAAAAATCGCCATCAAACAGATCGAAGAGGAGCTGGCGGAGCGGCTAAAAGAATTTAACGAGCAAGGCAAGCTCGTAGAAGCTCAGCGTCTAAAGCAGCGAGTGGAATTTGACCTAGAGATGATGAGCAGCACGGGCATGTGCAAAGGCATCGAAAACTACGCGCGCCACCTAACCGGGCAAAAGCCCGGAGAGACGCCATACTCGATGTTTGATTATTTCGAGCTTGGCGGCAAGGACTATCTAGTCATCGTAGACGAAAGCCACGTGAGCCTGCCGCAGTTTCGCGGTATGTACGCAGGCGACCGCAGCCGTAAAGAGGTGCTTGTGGAGTACGGCTTTCGCCTGCCCTCCGCACTGGATAACCGTCCGCTCAAATTTGACGAGTTTATAAACAAACGCGCTAAATTTCTTTTCGTATCGGCGACCCCGAACGAATATGAGATAAATTTAAGCTGCGGCCACGTTTACGAGCAAATTTTACGTCCGACGGGACTGCTTGATCCCTTAATCGAGATAAAAGACAGCGAAAATCAGGTGGAGATTTTATTTGACGAGGCTAAAAAAACGATCGAGAGAAACGAGCGCGTGCTAGTCACCGTGCTCACCAAAAAGATGGCCGAGGAGCTCAGCCGCTACTACACCGAGCTAGGCATCAAGGTCAAATACATGCACTCAGACATCGACGCCGTCGAGCGAAACGAGATCATCCGCGG
>NZ_CALIII010000316.1 GCF_938018145.1 uncultured Campylobacter sp. | reverse complement strand
GATCCCATCTATAACATCAAAATTTTTAACGAATCTGTCGTGCTAAGTGCAAATTCGGCTGACGCAAAGGTGAAGAGCGTCTTTAACGGCAAAGTAGTCTTTGCCAAAGAAACGGCGATGCTAGATAAGGTCGTCATCATCGAAAATCCAAACGGCATCCATACGATCTACGCGCACCTTAGCCAGATCGCTCCTACCGTAAAAGTAGGCGCAAAAGTGCAAAAAGGCTACGTCATCGGCCGCGTGCAGCGAGATCTAACCTTTGAAGTTACGCAGAAAAACTACCACATAGACCCACTCGAACTAATCAGCCCAAAATAGCACCTGCGCGCCGAGATTAGCAAAATTTAAAGCAAATTTAGCTAAAATCCGAAAATTTAAGGAGATGAAAAATGGAGCGAAAAAAGCGAATTTTAGTTAAATTTTCAGGCGAGGCGCTAGCTGGCGACAGCGGCTTTGGTATAGATAACGCTGTGCTTAAATTTATCGCAAAACAGATCAAAGAACTAGTCGAAAACGGCATCCAAGTGGGCATCGTTATCGGCGGAGGCAACATCATACGCGGCGTTAGCGCGGCTAGAGACGGCATCATAAAGCGTACCAGCGGCGATCATATGGGCATGCTAGCTACCGTGATAAACTCTATCGCGATGAGAGAAGCGCTAGAGAGCGTAGGCCTAGACGTGCGCGTACAAAGCGCGATAAAGATGGAGGCTATCTGCGAGACCTTCATCGTCGGACGCGCGAACAGACACCTTGAAAAAGGTCGCGTCGTGATCTTTGCTGCAGGCACGGGAAATCCATTTTTCACCACTGATACGGCGGCTACTTTACGTGCTATCGAGATAGATTCAGATATGATAATCAAGGCTACGAAAGTGGACGGCGTTTACGACAAAGACCCGCATAAATTTGAAAACGCAAAACTACTAAAAGAGCTAAACTACGAGCTTGCGATGAGCGATAATATCAAAGTGATGGACGATACCGCTATCGCGCTAGCTAAGGATAATTCGCTACCGATTTTGGTGTGCAATATGTTTAAAGACGGAAACCTGCTCAAAATCATACAAGGCGACGAGAGCGCGTTTTGCTCTATCGTGAGAAATTAAATTTAAGGAGAATAAATGAGATCTGAAGAAGTAGCGGCAAAGGCTCTAAAACTCGTCGGAGACGATAGGTACATGCTCGCTCTAGCGGTAGCAAAAAGAGCCGAGGCTCTAGCTGGCGGCGCAAAAAGCCTGCTTGATATCGACGTTACTAAGATGAAATTTGCCGATATCGCCCTACGCGAGATAGCCGAGGGCAAGATAGCTTTAGAGGGCATAGTTGAAGCAGCTAAGTAGCGGATTTTTACTAGAACAATTAATCGACGATATAACCGCTTGCAAGGACGTCGCTCAGGCGAGACAGCTACTTAGCGAGCTGATAAATTTTACGCCGAATTTAGAGCGCGCGATCGAATGCTGCGTTATCTCGCATGCGGGGCAGTTTAGAAAAAGCGGCGAACCGTATGCTATACACCCTATCCTAGTGTCCTGCATCGTGGCGCACATGGGCGGAGATGAGGATATGATTATCGCTGCCTTGCTTCATGATGTGGTCGAGGATACGGATAGGTCGATAGAGAGCGTGCGAGAGGACTTTGGCGAAGAGGTCGCAAAGCTAGTTGAGGGGCTAACTAAAATCGTAGCCATCAGAGAGGACAAGCTTGCAAGCTCGGAGTCAAACGAGCGTTTGGCGGCGTCTGCGATGACCTTTCGCAAGATGTTGCTAATCTCCATCGAGGACGTGCGAGTGCTCGTGGTAAAGCTTTGCGATAGGCTACACAACATGCTCACCCTGCAAGCTTTGCGTCCTGAAAAGCAAAAACGAATAGCTGAAGAGACGCTGATGGTTTACGCTCCGATCGCGCATAGGCTGGGCATTTCGTCGATCAAAAACGTGCTTGAGGATCTTAGCTTTAAGTATGCTTTGCCCGAAGAGTACAAAAAAATCGACGACTACTTAACCGAGCACAAACAGCAGCTCGTGCTAAAGCTAAACGCGTTTACCGACAAAATTTTTCAAATTTTACTCAAAAACGGCTTTAGCGAAAACGACTTTGAGATACAAAAGCGCATCAAGCACCACTACTCGATTTACTTAAAAATGCAGCGAAAAGGCATCTCGATCGAAGAGGTGCTAGACCTGCTAGCTGCGCGTGTGCTTGTTAAAGAGCCGCAGGATTGCTATTTGGTGCTTGGAAATTTGCATATAAATTTTAACCCTCTAATCTCGCGCTTCAAAGACTACGTCGCGCTTCCGAAGCAAAACGGCTATCAGACGATACACACTACGATATTTGATAACAAAAGCATCTTTGAGGTTCAAATTCGCACCTTTGATATGCATAAAACCGCAGAGTACGGCGTCGCGGCGCACTGGAAATATAAAAGCGGCGGCTTTTTAAACCCGAAACTTGACTGGCTAAGCGACATCAGCGGTATAGAAAACGGCATGGAGGAGGCGAGCGAAAACCCCGAGGAGCTCTACGAATACGCAAAAGATAGCCTCTATGTCGAGGACGTCGCGGTTTATTCGCCAAAGGGCGATATATTCACGCTTCCGCGCGGCGCTACGGCACTTGACTATGCTTACGAGATACACACGCACGTAGGCTTGCACGCCAAAGAAGCCTACGTAAACCGCGTGCGAGTGCCACTACTAACGGAGCTAAAAAACGGCGATATCGTTAGCATCGTGACGGGAGATGAGCCAAAATACCGCTGCTCGTGGCTAGGCAGCGTAAAAACGGGCAAGGCTAGAGCTACGATCCGCTCGTACTGCAAGCAAAAGATAAGAGATATAAACAACATGGTCGCGATCGAAATTTTAAGCGGCATCTTTGCCGTGCCTTCTCAAACTATCGAGCAGTGGCTAGAGACTGAAAATTTGACCAAGAAAATTTTTAGAGCCGCGTTTGATTCGGTTTACCTGCAGGATGTGGTAAACGCGCTAAAAAAATACGTAAAAAGAGACCGTCCGTTTGCCATCGCGATGACGGACAAATACAACGTCAAAAAGCAAAAATTTGAAAACATCGTGATCTACTCAAACCACAAGATAAACAGCATCGAGTTTGATTATTGCTGCAATCCAAAGCGCGGCGACGATATCGTGGGATTTAGAAACTATCACCACGTCACCGTCCACCACAAGCTTTGCGAGCGGTTTATGAAGCTAGCCGAAGAAAAAAACGAGATGATTTTCGTCAAATGGACGCGGGTCGCTCCGCATAGGTTTAAGATTATCCTAAGTCTTGAAAACAGGCGCGGGTCGCTTGCGGAGTTTTTGACGTATATGGCGAAAATGCAAGTCGATCTCGTAACTATCAGCCTCACCGAAACTAGAGAGGCGACGGCGGACTTTTTCGAGCTGACGATCGAACTTGGCGAAAATTTGAACGTAAACGAGATAAAGGAGCGACTAAGAGATCGCTACAAGATCATCGACTTCGTGTCGCTTGACGACGCATACGGACATTAATAAATTTAGGAGAGAAAATGGGCGAAAATTTGAGCAAAATAATGAGCGATATAAAAAAAGGCGTCGCCGAGATGATAGACGAGGAGCGCGTCGAAAATTTAGTAAAAAACTACTATGAAAAGGGCGAAAATTTCTACGTTAAGGCAGGCTTTGATCCGACGGCTCCCGATCTGCACCTAGGTCACACCGTAGTGCTTCAAAAGATGGCTCTTTTGCAAAAGCACGGCGCGATAGTGCAGTTTTTGATAGGCGATTTCACGGGGCAAATCGGCGATCCTAGCGGCAAAAGCCAGACGAGAAAAAAGCTAGACCGCGAGACCGTGGTGGCAAACGCCAAAACCTACGAGGAGCAGGTTTTTAAAATCCTAGACCCGCAAAAAACTAAGATAATGTTTAACTCCAAGTGGCTAAACGAGCTGGGAGCTACGGGCATCGTGGAGCTAACTAGCACCTTTGCGGTGGCTAGGATGCTTGAGCGCGATGATTTTGAAAAAAGATACAAAAGCGGCGCCTCGATCTCGATTAGCGAATTTTTATATCCGCTCCTTCAGGGCTACGACAGCGTCGCGATGAAGTGCGATATCGAGATGGGCGGCACCGATCAGAAATTTAACCTTTTGATGGGGCGAACTTTGCAGCGAGTTTACAACGTCGGCAAAGAACAAGCCGTCATAATGATGCCGCTTTTAGAGGGGCTTGACGGCGTAAATAAAATGAGCAAGAGCCTAGGCAACTACATCGGCGTGACCGACGAGCCAAACGATATGTTTGCTAAAGTTTTAAGCGTGAGCGACGAGCTGATGTGGCGCTGGTACGAGCTACTAAGCGACAAAAGCACGGAAGAAATCGCAAATTTAAAAGCGGACGTAGCTAGCGGCAAAGCTCACCCAAAAGCCGTAAAAGAGGCTCTCGCGCTAGAAATCACGGCTAGATATAACGGCGAAGCGGCGGCGAAAGAGGCGAAGGCCGAATTTGACCGCGTGCATTCGCAAAATTTGATCCCGACCGAGATGGACGAGTTTGAGCTCTCGGCTCCTGTTTGGATCGTGCAGGCGCTCACTCACTGCGGACTATGCACTAGTAGCTCTCAGGCGCGCCGAGACATCGCGGCAAACGCCGTCAGCCTAAATCAAGAAAAGATCGCCGACGAGCAGCTAAAGCTGGACGCTGGCGAATACGTCTTGCAGGTCGGCAAGCGTAAATTTGCAAAACTAAAGGTAACCTGATGCAACCCGTAAAAATCGGAAAATACGATATAAAATACCCGATAATCCAAGGCGGAATGGGGCTTGGTATCAGTTGGGATAGGCTCGCCGGAAACGTCAGCCTAGAAGGCGGCCTAGGCGTCATAAGCTCTGTTGGGACGGGCTACTATGAAGGCCGAAAATATATCACCAAAGAGCTAAACGCTAAGCCCTACGGTAGCGGAAATTTCTACTCGCGAGAGGGGCTAAAAGCCGTCATCGACAATGCGCGTAAAATTTGCGGCGATAGGCCCCTTGGGGTCAATATTTTGTACGCTAGCAACGACTACGAGCGTATCGTAAAAGACGCCTGCGACCACGGCATAAACGTGATCATCACCGGTGCGGGCTTGCCTACGAATTTGCCTGAATTTACCGTAGACTACCCGGACGTGGCTTTGGTGCCTATCGTATCCTCGGCAAAGGCGCTAAAAATCATCTGCAAACGCTGGCAGGGGCGCTACGGTAGGCTTCCGGACGCGGTGGTGCTCGAGGGGCCTCTTAGCGGCGGGCACCAGGGATTTACCTACGAGCAGTGCATCGATCCCGCGTACAGCCTGGAAAATTTGATAACGCCCGTTAGCGAAGAGATAAAGCAGTGGGGCGATTTTCCATTATTTGCCGCGGGCGGTATCTGGGATAAAAACGATATCGATAAGGCTATCTCGCTTGGTGCAAACGGCGTGCAGATGGGTACTCGCTTTATCGGTACGCACGAGTGCGACGCTAGCGAGGAGTTTAAGCAAGTGTTGCTAGCGGCCAAAAAAGAGGACATCGAGCTGATCAAAAGCCCGGTAGGCTACCCAGCACGTGGCGTCAGGACGAATTTAATAAACCTAGTCGATAAGCGCCAGGGTCCAAAAATCAGCTGCGTAAGCAACTGCGTTAGTCCGTGTCAGCGCGGCAAAGAGGCTAAAGAGGTGGGATACTGTATCGCGGATCGCCTCTATGACGCCTTTGAGGGGCGCAAGGAGACGGGGCTATTTTTCACTGGTGCAAACGGCTACAAGCTAAACGAGATAATAAGCGTGAAAGAACTATTTGAAAAACTGATAAATGGCGAAGATAATTAGAAAAATTTTTGTAATTTTATTTTTATTGGCGGCGGCGTTTGCGAATGACGGCTTTTTTGATAAATTTGACCGCGAATTTGACGGCGCAAACAGCAAGAAAAAGACGGAATTTCATCAAGAACTGCGCGTGCTATATGTTAGATCCATCATGCACAACGACAAGGAGCTAACCGCAAAGTCGCTGCAGCGTCTGATAAAAAGCGCAAAAGCTCTGGGGCTGGATACGAAGTCGTACGAAAAAGAGCTAGCCGGTATACCGCAGCCAAAGAGCGCTAGCCCTAAACAAGAGTCCAAACCCGTCAAAGAAAACAAAGCAAAAGAGCCGGAGCAAAAAGAACCGGTTAAGTTAAAACAGCTTTCATCCGCTCCGCTATCTAGCAAAAACGCGCAAAACGTAAAGACGCAGACGCTATATCTGCTAGAGGCGGCAGATATCGGCGGTAAGCTGGAGCTAAAATTTAGCCGTCCTTTAGACGGCAGCGACGTAAAAAAGACCGATCTAAATCAAAAAGGTTCATATAAAAGCATATATGAATTTAAGGG
>NZ_CALIII010000315.1 GCF_938018145.1 uncultured Campylobacter sp. | reverse complement strand
GATGTGAGTTATCTAGATGTCTTGAAAAAGGTAAGAGATTATGTGCATGATAACTGGGAAATCGTAACACATCCTTTATATGGAAGTGTTAAGCCGAATGAAACAATTTACAGGTCGGTACTTATTAAAAAAAATGAAGAGTTAGATGTTCCATCGGTTAATTTAATATCGGAATCAATATTGACATTTAAGAAATTTAGAAATAATAGAGAAGTTCCTGAGTGGACTGATAGAGTAAAAGATGATTTTAGTGTCATCGATCATGATTTAATATTAAATGCGATAAAAAGAATTTTATAAAAAATAACTAAAGGAGAATAATTATGAGTAGACATTATGATGTAATTATTATAGGTTCAGGACCAGCTGGTTTATCTGCCGCTCTGTATGCTTCACGTGCGAAATTAAGTACCTTGGTTCTTGAAAAATCTAAAAATGGGGGGCAAGCTGCGATTACGCACTTAATTGAAAACTATCCTGGAGCGGTAGAAGATCCAACAGGACCACGTGTAACAGCAAGAATGGTTGAACAAGCTAAGAGTTTCGGAGCTGAAATAAAGCAAGATGAAGTTCTTAATGTTGAACTTGAAGGGGATGAAAAAGTAGTTACATGTGTGAGTGGTGATTATACTGCCAAAACAGTAATTATTGCAACAGGAGCGTCTCCAAGAAAATTAGATGCGCCAGGAATTAAAGAGTTAGAAAGTAAAGGTATTTCTTACTGTGCAACTTGCGATGGTGACTTTTTCGAAGGGCTTGATGTTTATGTAGTTGGTGGAGCTAATAGTGCTGTGGAAGAAGCTTTATTCTTAACTAAATTTGCTCGTAAAGTAACGATTGTATACCGTAGGGAAAATGTTCGTTGTGAAAAAGTAACTGCAGAAAAAGCTAAAAACAATCCGAAAATTGAAATTTTGGGAAATACTGTTGTTACAGAAGCAATCGGAGATGGAATCTTAGAAGCTATTAGATTGAAAAATTTAATAACTGGTGAAGAATATGTAATTGAAGCTGACGAAGAGGATGGAACAATGGGATTATTCTTCTTCATAGGATACATTCCTCAAACAAAATTATTTGAAGGAAAAGTTGAAATGACAGAAGATGGATATATCAAAGCTGGAGAGGATACTAGAACAAATGTAGATGGTGTATTTGTAGCTGGTGACTGTCGTGTTAAAGATATCCGTCAAGTAGTTACTGCGGTATCAGACGGAGCTGTAGCAGCGATTCGCGCTGAAAAATATATTGCTGAGAAATTTGAATAAAATTTAAAAACTAAAATATAAAGTAAACAATATCCAACATAGGCCAAAACTTTAAATTTAAATAATAAAAGCTGTGCTAAAATCATTTCTTTAAAAATTTGAAAGCTACGGGCTCGTCAAATTTGAGCTAATCGTGATAAAAAGGAATAAATTTGAAAGAAATTTTAATCACAAACGACGACGGATTCGAGGCTAGCGGCCTGCACGCTTTAGCTAGCGCACTGAGGGAGCTACCCGATACGCGCGTTACGATCGTAGCGCCGAGTACCGAAAAATCAGCCTGCGCGCATTCGCTGACGCTTACTAGACCTCTTCGCTTTATCAAGCTTGACGACGATTTTTACAAACTCGACGACGCCACGCCCGCAGACTGCGTCTATCTCGCGCTTCATGCGCTTTACAAAAAACTACCCGACCTCGTAATCAGCGGCATAAACCACGGCGCCAATGTGGGCGAGGATATCACCTACTCGGGTACGTGCGGAGCGGCTATGGAGGGCGTTTTGCAGGGCGTGCCAAGCATCGCGTTTTCGCAGTTTTACAAAAACGACAGCATCGAAAAACTCGGCTTTTCGCTCGCGCAGCAAGCCGTCAAATTTATCGTTCCGCGCGTACTAAATGGCGAAATCTTCCTGCCGCCGCGCCAGTTTTTAAACGTAAATATCCCCGCCGTCTCCGCCCGCGAATTTAGAGGCTACCGCGTTGTACCCGCCGGCAGACGCAGCTACGCCACGCACGCGATGCTCCACCGCAACCCGCGCGGCATCGAGTACTACTGGCTCGGACAACCGTCAAATTTAGACTACGAGCAAAACGGCGAGTCCGATATCAGCGTGCTTAGCGAGAGTTTCGCCTCGCTCACTCCGATCATGCTCGATATGACCGCGCACGCGAGCTTGCAAGGCCTAAAAATCGCACTAAAGGATCAAATTTGAGCGAGGAAATTTTGGATCAAAACGACCGGTTTACGAGGTCTCGCTGGCTGTTTGGCGATGATTTTAAAAAGCTTCAAAACGCAAACGTCCTAATCTGCGGCGTGGGCGGCGTGGGCGGCATCTGCGCGGACGCGCTGGCTCGCGCGGGCGTGGGCAAAATCACCGTCATCGACAAGGATATTTTTGATATAACCAATCAAAACCGTCAAATTTACAGCGAGGCAGTCGGCGCCGTCAAGGTCGGCGAATTTGCCGCAAGATACGAGTGCGTAACGGCGCTGCAAGAGCTAATGACGCCCGAATTTATCGCAAATTTCGACTTTTCGCCCTTTGATCTCGTGATCGACGCTATCGACGACGTGCCCGCCAAGATCGCGCTCGCGCTAAAAACGCACGAAAAGCTCATTAGCTCGATGGGCGGAGCAAAGCGCATCGATCCTACGCAGATCAAGGTCGCCTCCGTCTGGCAAACCTGCAACGACCCGTTTGCTAAAAAAATACGCACCGAGCTTAAAAAAGCAGGCTTTAAAGGCAAATTTGACGTCGTGTTTTCGACCGAGCTGCCAAGGTGCGTGAAACTGGGCAGCTTCATGGGCGTAACGGCGTGTTTTGGGCTAAATTTAGCAGCTTTAGCGGTAAATAAAATTATTAACAGCTAGACGGTTTTAGGCCAAACTACCTCAGCCGTTTTAGGCGCGTTTTTGAAATTTTATATATTTTCGAGCTTGCGTTTTGGCTGAAATTTTGATCCACGATCTCGTCCGCTGCCGCTTTCGCCCAGACTTCGTCGAAATTTTGTCCGTTTAAATTTGCACTGCTGGAGTAGAGCCAGTCAAATTGCCTCAAAAACTCCTCGTGAGCGCACTCTTTTACGACGCGCACGGCTTTTGCGTTCGGATATAAAAAGGTCGTTTTCCTCGCGCGGCGCACTAAATTTTTAAATTTAGCGGGCACGCGAGCGAGATTTTTTAGCTCGCTAAGCTTTGCCGTCGTTATGAGGCAGGGTTTGTCCGCCGCTCGGCGTTTGAGCGCGTTTATCTCGCGAAAATCCTTACTCAAAAATCCCGCCGTCGTATCGGTCTGCGCCAAATAGATCATCTCTCCTCCAAATTCAGGCCTTTTTCCTATCTTTAGCCAGCAAAAATATGCACGAGATAATGAGCGTAAAGCCCGCAAAATCAAGAAACACGAACTCCGTCCCCAGCCAAAAATAGGCAAACGCCGCCGCGCTCACCGGCTCGATGCACGCGATCATGCTCGCCCTGCTTGCGCCTATTATCTTTAGCCCCGTCATGTAAAAGCTAAACGCGCATATCGTGCCCAAAATCACCACCGCGGCAAGCGCCGCAAAGCCGTCCGCGTCGCTCACGCCGCCTAGCTGCCAAACCCGCGTATAAAGCGCAAGCGCGCCGCCGCCGATGACCATACCCCAGCCTAAATTTAACGCGACGGGGTATTTTTGATTTAGCTTCGTGGGAATGAGGCTATAGATCACGACGCCAAGCGCGCTAATGAGGCACCAAACCAGCGCCTCCGCGCTGATAACCAGCGAACCCAGATCGCCGTGAGTGGCGAGCAGCACGACGCCCAGCACCGCTAAAATGAGCGCGATGAGCTCGACCTTTTTGGGCGCTCGTCGCTCCAAAAAGCAAACGACGGCAAGGATGAGCGCGGGCGCGGAGTACTGGATCACGGTCGCGACGGCGGCGTTTGAGAGCTCGACACCGCAAAAGTACGAATACTGTGTCATCATAAGCCCAAAAAACGCGTAGATGAGCAGCTGCGGCAAAAGCACGCGATCTTTTAGCGGCGCAAAGGCTAGGCGCGGCGAGCGAGCGATGTAATACGCTACCATCGCAAGCCCGGCGAGGCCTAGGCGGTAGGGCACGAGCCAGTCGGCGCTGACGCCTTTTTGCGTGAACAGATACTGCCCGCAAACACTGCTAAATCCCCATAATACGCCGCCAAGAAGCGTGATGAAAACGCCAAAAAATTCGCTCTGAGATCTCATTTGCCGCCTTAAATTTAAAGCCAAAGTATATAAGCTTATGCTTAAGCTGGGGTTAAATTTGGGCGAGGGCTGGCGGGGCGAAGCTAAATTTGATTAAGCCGGGTTAAACGACGAAAACTATAAAATTTAAAAACAAAAAGGAGAAAATTTGAGCGAAACGACCTTTGCGATTGCATTTTTCTGCGCTTGCGTGCTGTTTTTATCTGCGGTCGGATATTTTGCTTTCGGCGTTTTGGCGAAATTTTACGCGTTTATCAAATTTACCGTCCGACTTTACTCGCAAGACCCCAAATTTAGCCTCGCTGTGTTTGCGCCAGCATACATTTTATCGCTTTACATCGCGCTGGTTTCGCAAAATTTGGTTTTTAATTTTACTTGGAGCGCCTTGGCACAGATTTTTGGCGGAGTTGGCGGCGAAATGCTGCTATATGCGCTACTTTTTGTGTTTTCGCTGATCGCCAGGCTGGAGGAGCGATATTTTTACGTTTTTTCGTTTCGTTTGGCGCTTTTAGAGCTGCTTTGCGAGCTTATCACGGCGATAATTTCAAGGGATATTTTTAGCATTTACGTCCCGTGCGCGCAGATTTTACTCGTATTTTGCGTATGTTTTGACTTTTTGTGCCTAAGTGTGGCAAAGGCTAATGCAAAGCTGCTAGAAGAGTTAAGCACGAAAAAGGACTTAAGCGAGCCCGAAAAACTCGCCAAAGAGGCGCTAGAGCGGCTCTCAAACTCGCCAAATAAAGAAGAAGCGCTACTAAAAGCAAATCTCATCCGCATAAAACTAAGGCAGATACGACGGTCGGCTTAAATTTACGAATTTAACCGTTTAAATTTGGCTCATTTATCGACGAGTACGGTCAAATTTAAACAAGCTTTAACGAGTCGGCTAGCGTCGCCTAAATGTCCGTCCGAAAAACGTAGCCGTTTGGCGAGTCCTAAGCAAAACGAACGCCAGCAGCTGCCTAAAAATCTGCACAATAAGATATGCCGACACCATCATACCAAAATTTGCAATGCCAAAGCCGATTATCTCATAACGCAAAAATAGACCTAATCTCGTCTGCATTATAAACTCCCGCGTCGGCCGATAAGTGTGCCATATGCTATAACCCGAGAAAAAAACATCAAGTCCGCCGAATATCAAAAAGCATACCATAAGCACAAATAAAATAATGTCTTGCAAAAGCGCTTGGGCGTTGTTTTTGTTTTCCTCAAGCCTACCGGTAGCCCCTTTTGCCACGCCGTAAAGTCCCGCAAACAGCAAACAAACTAGCATAAAAAAGTACAAATAGCTAAGATGAAACGACGCTACGTCGCCAAAGGCGGTTTTAGTCTGCGCTACGTTTATAGCAGGATAAAAATCCGCCATAAATGCCGTAAAATCTCTAAAATCTGCGTGAGCGGACAAGATGTCTTCGGGTACGATAAATAGGCTCAAAGCTGCCAAAATATAAACAATCAAGCTAAATATAAAA
>NZ_CALIII010000314.1 GCF_938018145.1 uncultured Campylobacter sp. | reverse complement strand
TTGTCAGCAGCTTGATGGCGATCATGCTGTCCAGCCCGCCGCTAAATAAAACTAATGCTTTCATTTTTTATTGATTTCCTTTAAAATTTTATCGATTTTTTTGAGTATGAGCGCCTTTTCCTCTAGAGGGATTTTCGCCGCCGAGTATTTTTTGTACATATTTTTATAAAATCTAGTTTTAAAAACATTCACGGCTTCAAAAATTTTCTCCTCGTCGGTAAAGGCGTCGTAGTTTTCAAACATCAGCTCACGCACGGCCGGATCGTCCGCATCGACTCCCTGTGATACGGCTTCGAAAATATCTCTGTGGTGGACGAAATACTCGGGCTTTAAATTTTCCAAAACGATGCTTTTTAGGCTCTCATTTTCGATCATCGTTTTTAAAATTTGAAGCTCGAGTTGATCTTTTTGTCCGCGCTGATTTTTGCCCAAATTTTGCATTTCGTAGGCTTGCATGCGCTCCTGGGCGGCTTGCGTATTTGCACCTCTAGTTAGCCGAAACGACCCCTCAGCTATCTTTAAAATTTTAGCCACGAGCGGGACGTAGGAGTTTGCGACGACGGGCTTTAGGCTCGCGGTAAAGGCCTGGATCGCTTCTAGCGCCTTTTGCTTTTGCACGGGGCGCGAGAGGTCAAAGCCGCTAGCTAGATGCCTGATGTAAAATTCGCCGATCTCCGTGCCGCTTTCAAAAATTTGCCGCAGATACTCTATCTTGCCGGCTACCACCATATCGGCCGGATCTGCGCCGCCTTCTATGATGACGACGCTACCGTCGATTTCGTTTTGCGCGAGCAGCAGGGCGGACTTCGTCGCGGCGTTTATGCCCGCATCGTCGCCGTCAAAGCACAAAATAACGCTAATCTCGCCGCGTTTTAAAAGCGGCAGGTGCTTGGTCGTGAGCGCGGTTCCAAGCACGGCTACGACGTTGTTAAAGCCCGCCTTGTGCAGCATGATGACGTCCATGTAGCCTTCGGTGATGATGATCTGATTTTTGGTGAAAATTTCGCGCTTTGCCAGGTGGTAGCCGTAAAAAAGCGTTGATTTGTCAAAAACCGCGGACTGGGGCGAATTTACGTATTTAGCGGGGTTGCCGCTGATCGTGCGTCCGCCAAATCCCACGAGCCGTCCCGCGTGCGTGTAGATAGGAAAGGTGATGCGGTTTATGAAGCTAGCGTAGATGCCGTTTTCGTTTTGCTTTACGATGCCGACTTCTAGGGCTTCTTTGGGTTCGATTTGCTCGTTTTGCAGTAGCCTTATCGTCTGTGCGCTTTCAGGCGCGAAACCTAGTTCAAATTTATCGATCAGCTCGTCCGTGATACCGCGCGAATACAAATACTCGACGGCCGCGGGAGTTTTATAGAG
>NZ_CALIII010000313.1 GCF_938018145.1 uncultured Campylobacter sp. | reverse complement strand
TATCTCCAGCGAGGTTTCAGCGGCGCGTAAATTTTCAAGCTCGGCAACGCAAATTTCAAGCCTTTGTTTTGCCGCTTGCTCGCTTTTTTCAGAAACGACAGCCCGCAAAAGCCTAGCAAACGGCGGATATATCGGCTCTCTAGCAAGAATCTCCTCAGCCAAAAACGCATCGTAGTCCGTGATAAAATTTTCAAAAAACTCTCGCTGCCTGCTCTGCACGACCACGCGCCCCTCGCCCGAACGCCCTGCCCTGCCCGCTACCTGCATCGCCAGCGCCAGTGTCCGCTCGCGAGCGCGAAAATCAGGGAAACTTAATAGCTCATCAGCGCCCATGATGACTGCAAGATCCACGTTGTGGTAGTCGTGCCCCTTGCTCAACATCTGCGTGCCGACGAGCGCGTCTATCTCGCCCGCATTAAAGGCTTTTAGCGTCTTTTCGAGCTTGTTTTGCGTCGTGATCTCGTCGCGGTCGAATTTCTCGATCCTAGCCGCTGGAAACGCCGAGCGCAGGGCCTCCGTCAGCTCGTCGGTGCCGATTTTTTTCGCCTCGATCATCTCGCTACCGCACTTCTCGCACGAGCATGTCGCAGCCGTCGTAAAACCGCAGTACTGGCACTTTAGCAGATTTCGCTTTTTGTAAAAGCTCATTCCTACGCTGCAAAATGGGCACTTTATCGTGCTGCCGCACTCACGGCACGACAGATAGCGGAAGTTTGCGCGCGTCGGCAGAAATACGACCGCCTGCTTACCGCCCGTAAAACTCGCCATAAGCTCGCCCAGTATCGCGTCACTAAGCCCCGTCTCGCTCTCATCGTAGATAAATTTTTTCTCGCTTTTAAAAAACGTTCCTCTCAGCCTAAAATGCGGCTGCTTTTTGAAGCTCACGACGCTAGGAGTCGCGGAGCCAAGCACAACTTTGACATCAAATTTGCTCGCTAAAAATAGCGCGAGGTCGCGGGCGTTATAGTGCGGATTTTGCGCGGATTTGTAGCTGTCGTCGTGCTCCTCGTCGACGATGATTAGCCCAAGCTCGCTAAAGGGCAAAAACAGCGCCGAACGCGCGCCTGCGATCAAATTTATCTCGCGGCTCTGAAATTTTTGCAGGATTACGCCGCGCTTTTTTGGAGTTATTTTGGAGTGCCAGACTCCGAATTTTTCGCCAAAATAGCTTTTTAGTCGTTTCGTCATCTGAGGCGTTAGCGAGATTTCAGGCATCAAAAGCAAAACCTGCTTGCCCGCGAGTAGATATTCGCGGATAAGGGAAAAATAAATCTCGCTTTTACCGCTTCCCGTATCGCCGAAAATCAAACTCGTTTTATGGTTTTTTGCAAATTTTAGCGCCT
>NZ_CALIII010000312.1 GCF_938018145.1 uncultured Campylobacter sp. | reverse complement strand
CGTTTTTATAAATTTAGCCCCGCGCATTATCTATTTTTTTATTTGGATTATATTTTTAACCTGCAAAAAGAGCTTTTCTAAGACAAATTTGACGAACGAGCCCTGCGTAGTGCTGTTTTGGCACGGCAGGCTTGCGCTGATGAGCTTTGCCTACGTGCACTGGTGGAAAAACGGCCAAAATCCGCAAAGACGCGCCAAAGTCATGATAAGCGACCACAAAGACGGCGAGATCATCGCGCGCGTGATTTCGTTTTTCGGTATCGGCGCGATCAGGGGCAGTAGCTCAAAAGGCGCGGTAAAAGCCCTCGCGCAAAGCTTTAGAGAGCTAAAAAGCGGCACCGACGTCATCATCACCCCGGACGGTCCGCGCGGCCCCTATCACAGCGTCGCCGACGGCGCAGTCGTCATCGCGCAAAAGCAAAATGCGCAAATACAAATTTTAAACTACGAAGCGAGTAAATTTTGGCAGCTAAAAAGCTGGGATAAAATGATAATCCCAAAGCCGTTTAGCGAGATTTCTTATACGCTCTCGCCGCCTTTTAGCGTGACAGGCATGGAGCTAGAAGCCGCAAGAGAGCAGATAAAAAAGGAGATGGAAAAATGAGCTCAAAGACCGTAGTTTTATCTATCGGAGCGCTTTTGGCGGCCATTTTTATCTCGTTTATCACGCTTAGTCCATCTTACAAAAACGCGCTTCAGGCCAAATTTTACTACGAGACGGGCGACTATGAAACCGCATATAGGCTCTCAAAATCAGCCTATCACAAAGATATCTACAACAAACTCGCTCACACCGTGATGGTACAAAGTGAAATCTCGCAAAAATACGCACTCTACATCGCTCGCTCAAACGGCTACCTAGAAAATATCCAAAAAATCAGCAAATCAGGCAAGGTAAATAAGGCGGATTTAGACAAAATCCGCATGATGTGCGACATCGCGGTGAGCGACTACGGCCTGCTTAAGCCGTCAAATTTGACCGATCCGTCGCTGCAAGAAGAAGCCAAAATGATAAGGGATAAATTTTTAACCCTGCAAAAAGAGCTGTTTTAATTGAACTTAATAGCTTTTTGGGTATGATAACGCATTGCAATTTTTAGGAGAAATCTTTGCTGATACGTCGTTTTTTTAGCGTCTTATATCTTAGCGCCGTTATCCAGTCCAAAAAATGCCTATTTTACGGCGAGGCCTACAAGGGCGCGAAGCTGTTAAAAACGATAAAAGCAGAATTTGACCTAGATGAATCCGGCGTCGTTTCCCAAAGAGCAAACGAGTACATAAGAAATTTGCAAAAAGAGTATAAATGGGTTTATCTTTCGCTGTTTTTCGATGCACTCGAACAAGGCGCGTTTGAGGCTAAAAATGCCGACAATCTCGAAAAACTAGGAATCAAAACAAAAGAAATAACTTGCATAAATCCCGCCAAAAACTGGCTCATCTACGCAAAGCACTCAGACGTAAAAGCCGCAGAGGAAAAATTTACAGACATCGGCGTAGACGTACTTTATTCGCCTATCGCACTAACCCAAAAAGAGATCGAAAAACATGATCTACCAACCGCAAGCACCCTTTTTGTCTACTCTTGCGAAGAGGGTTTTACCATCTGCATCACCTCAAGCGAAGGGGTAAAATACGCTACCGTTTGCAAAGAAAACGATGAAGAGTATAGCGATAGCGCGGATTTTGATAAAGAAAACAGCGACGAGATAGACGATTTTATCGCAAACGTGGACGAGAGCTTTAACACCATGGACGGCCTGGACGATCTTGGCGAAATGTTAAAAATGGACAACAACGAAGAGGAGTTTGCAGACCTCGACTACGATATAAATATGCCAGAATCCACCGATGTAACTGCC
>NZ_CALIII010000311.1 GCF_938018145.1 uncultured Campylobacter sp. | reverse complement strand
TCCTCGATAAGCTCGCAAAAAGCATGGAAAACTCAAAGAGCTTCGGCTATCTCACCAAGGTCAAGCCTCAGCAGCTTGCGGACTTTATCATGACCGAGCATCCGCAGACTATCGCGCTTATTTTGGCGCATATGGACTCGACCAGCGCAGCCGAGACGCTTTCGTTTTTTAACGACGAGCTTAGAAGCGAGGTTGTCGTTAGGATGGCAAATTTGGGCGATATCAGCCCATCCATCATCAAGCGCGTTTCAACGGTGCTAGAGGGCAAACTAGAGAGCCTCACGTCCTACAAGGTCGAAGTCGGCGGACCAAGAGCCGTGGCGGAGGTGTTAAATCGCCTCGGTCAAAAAGCATCAAAAGCTACGATCGAATACATCGAAGATATCGACGACAAACTTGCTACGACGATCAAAGAGCTTATGTTTACATTTGAAGATATCAACACCCTCAATCAAGCTGCCATCCGCGAGATACTTAAAAACGTCGATAAAAAAGATCTCATGGTCGCGCTAAAAGGCAGCGGAGACGCGCTCAAGGAGAAATTTCTCTCCAGTATGTCTCAGCGCGCCAGCGAGGCGTTTAAAGAGGAGATGCAGTTTTTGGGCGCGGTGCGCGTAAAAGACGTCGAAGAGGCGCAGCGCCGCATCGTAGAACAGGTCCAAGCTCTAGCCGAGGGCGGGGCATTCCAGATAGGCGAAGCCGATGAGATGATAGAATGAAAAGCAGCGTAATAACAAACGAGCGCTCAAAAGAGCACTTTGTAGAAAACTATCGATTTAAAATTTTAGGCCAGGAAAAAAGAAGTGATGATGCGCACGTAGCTCACGAGAGCGAGACTCGCCGCGCGTCCGAGCATCAACACGAGCGCGTTTTAAACGGCGAGCAAGAGGGCTTAAATTTAAGCGAAGAAAAAGAGCAAGGCGCGCATTTTAAACCCGAGCCCAGCTTTATCGAGGAGATGCTAAAGCGCACCGACGAGATGAGCGGCAGTATGATAAAGCTGCAAATGCAAATCGAACATCAAGAAAGCGAATTCGCTAAACGCCTAGAGAGCGAGATCCAGCGCGCTAAAGAAGACGGCATAAAGCAGGGCAGAGACGAGGCGGCGGCTAAATTCGACGAGGAACTAAAAGCGCTTGAGAGCAGATATCTGGGCTCGATAAATAAGCTAGAGGAGCAGGCGGCTAAATTTGAAAGCCTCATCGCATCTAGCGAAGCGCAGCTACCGACTACCGCAATCGAGATCGCAAAAGAGGTCGTGAAAAAAGAGATTTCGCTAAATTCGGCAAACATCGCTGCAGCTATCTGCAAAGAGCTTTTTAGCGAGATAAAAGACGCCAAAGAGGTGCAGATAAAGGTAAATCCGAAAGATTACGAGTTTATCAAAGAAAATTTCTCCGGTCAAAACGTCAAAATCTCCGCCGACGAAGCCATCAGCGCGGGCGGAGCGATCGTGCTTAGCGACGCGGGCAACCTCGAGGGCACGATCGAAGCCAGACTAGAAAAAATCAAAAAGATAATAGGACAATGATAGACGTAAAATCTATGAATATGGAGGAGCTCGAAGCGCTTTGCGGAAAGCTCCGTGATAAAATTTTACAAACCGTCAGCGCAAACGGCGGGCATCTGAGCTCAAACATCGGCGCAGTCGAGCTTATCGTCGCGATGCACTATGTTTTTGATGCCGCAAAAGATCCGTTTATATTTGACGTTAGCCACCAAAGCTACGCGCACAAGCTCATCACGGGGCGCTGGGACAAATTTGACACGCTAAGAAAATTCGGCGGTATCAGCGGCTACACTAAGCCCTCTGAGAGTAAATACGACTACTTTATCGCCGGACACAGCTCCACCTCTATCTCGCTTGCAGTCGGCGCTTCAAAGGCGATCAAGCTAAAAGGCGAGGATCGCATCCCCGTGGCCTTTATCGGCGACGGCTCGATGAGCGCGGGTATCGCGTATGAGGCGCTAAACGAGCTAGGCGATATCAAAAATCCCTGTGTCATCGTCCTAAACGACAACGAAATGAGCATCAGCAAGCCCATCGGCGCCTTTAGCAACTACCTGTCGCAGATGATGGCCGGGCCGCTGTATCAGAAGTTTAAAAGCCGAGTAGAGCGATTTTTGAGCTATATGCCAGACGGCGCCGCGTATATGGCGCGCAGGATGGAGGAGGGCATCAGGATCTTTACGCCCGGGATGTTTTTCGAGGAGCTTGGGCTCGAGTATATCGGCCCCGTAAACGGTCACGACGTGAGGGCACTTATCGAGGCTTTTAGCGTCGCAAAAGGGATGAAAAAGCCCGTCGTCGTGCACGCCCAGACGCTAAAGGGCAAGGGCTACGAAAAGGCCGAGGGGCATCTAGCCAGCTGGCACGGCGTGAGTCCGTTTGATTTGCAAAGCGGCGAAGCCATCAAAAAATCAGCCGCCAAATCGGCCACCGCGCTCTTTGCGGAAAATTTGACCGAGCTAGCTAGCGAGCATAAAAATATCGTCGGAGTGACCGCCGCGATGCCTACGGGCACGGGCATAGACGCTTTGATGGAGAGATTTCCGGATAGATTTTGGGACGTCGCGATCGCCGAGCAGCACGCCGTCGCCTCGATGGCTGCGATGGCGAAGGAAGGCTTTAAGCCCTTTATCGCGATTTATTCGACCTTTTTGCAGCGGGCGTTTGACCAGGTCGTGCACGACTGCGCGATCATGAATCTAAACGTCGTCTTTGCGATGGACCGCGCGGGCATCGTCGGCGAGGACGGCGAGACGCATCAGGGCGCTTTTGACGTGAGTTATCTAAATTTGATCCCGAATTTGACGATTTTCGCACCTCGCTGCGCCGATAGTTTTAGGCTTGCGATGCGCTACGCCTACGCTCACGAGGGGCCTTGCGCTTTTCGGTATCCGCGCGGAGCTTTTGCGCTGTCTCAGGGCGAATTTGAGGCGCGAGAGCTTGAGCTTGGCAAAGGCGAGATTTTGGTCGAGGGCGGCGGCGAAGCGGCATTTATCGCTTACGGCAACGCAGTGGGCAAGGCAAATGCCGCGCGTAAAATTTTACTTGAAAAAACGGACGGCAAATTTGACCCTAGCCTTATTGATCTAGTGTTTGTCAAACCTCTTGACGGCGAACTTTTGCAAGAGATCGCATGCAGGCATAAAATTTGGTACATCTTTTCAGATACCGCAAAAAAGGGTGGCGTAGGCGAAATTTTGGCTGCATTTTTGCAGGAGCAACGCATTTTTGACGTGCGCATCGTTAGCTTTGAGTTTGACGACGCGTTTATCCCGC
>NZ_CALIII010000310.1 GCF_938018145.1 uncultured Campylobacter sp. | reverse complement strand
AAAATGTGTGCGATAGTTGGAGTAATAAATTCTAAAGACGCGGCAAAAACGGCATACTACGCGCTATTTGCCATGCAACACCGAGGCCAAGAAGCAAGCGGCATCAGCGCATGCGAAAACGGCCGTATAGAAACCGTCAAAGGACGCGGGCTAGTTACCGAAGTCTTTGACAAGACGAACCTCGAGAGCCTAAAAGGCGATATGGCGATCGGCCACAACCGCTACGCCACCGCAGGCAAAAACTCTGCCGCCGATGCCCAGCCCATCGCCGCAAACTACTCGCTAGGCCAAGTCTCTATCGTGCACAACGGCAACCTCGTAAACAAAGACGAAGTCCGCGAAGCGCTGATCGCCGAAGGCGCGATATTTCAGAGCAATATGGATACCGAAAACATCGTACATCTCATCGCTAGAAGCCGCAGCGAACACCTGCAAGACCGCATCGTCGCGGCACTAAAGCAGATCAAAGGCGCCTACTGCCTACTCATCCAGTCGCGCCATAAAATTTTCGCCATCCGCGACCCCTGGGGCGTGAGACCGCTCTCGCTGGGACGCCTAAAAGACGGCGGCTACATCGTAGCTAGCGAGACCTGCGCGTTTGATTTGGTGGGAGCGACTTTTATCCGCGACGTGGAGCCCGGCGAGATGCTGGTTTTTGAGCAAGGCAAAAGCGAGTTTGAGAGCGTGCGCCTTTTTGAAGCCGAGCCTAGAATTTGTGCGTTTGAGTATATTTATTTCGCGCGCCCAGATAGCGTAATCGAGGGCAAAAGCGTCTACGAAGTACGCAAAAAAATGGGCGAAACGCTAGCCAAAAAGAGCAAGATTGGCGCAGACTTCGTCGTACCGGTACCTGATAGCGGTGTGCCGGCGGCGCTAGGCTACGCAAACGCCAGCGGAATACCGTTTGAGCTAGCCATCGTGCGAAATCACTACGTCGGCCGCACCTTCATCGAGCCGACGCAAGAGATGCGCAACCTCAAAGTCAAACTCAAGCTAAATCCGATGGCAAGCCTGCTCAAAGGCAAAAGCGTGGTCGTCGTGGACGACAGCATCGTGCGCGGCACGACCTCTAAAAAGATCGTTGAGCTACTACGTCACGCGGGCGCGAGAGAGATACACTTTAAGGTCGCTTGCCCCGAGCTAAAATACCCCGAGCGCTACGGCATCGACACTCCGAGCTTCGAGGAGCTAATAAGCGCAAACAAAACGCCCCAAGAAGTATGCAAATATATCGGCGCGGACAGTCTTGAGTTTTTAGACGTGGACGAGCTAGTTAGCAGCATCGGCAGCGAGCGCAAGTACTCGTTAGTTAGCTTTGACGGAGATTATTTTATCAAGTAAATTCGGCCTTTGCTGTTTCAAATTTGACCTATTTTGGCAAATTTGAACTCGTCGAATTTGAGCCACAAAACCCGCATCTTGAAAATGCGAATTTCTGTTTTTGGCGGTTTTGCTTCAAATTTGGGTTTTTACAGATTTAAATTTGATGAAATTTGTGCCCGTAAATCGGCGAATCAAATTTTAAAATTTCATTTCGAGCGCCGTACTGCGCAAAAATGAAAATATTTTATCAATATATAAGCAAACGTTGAATATAATTGCGAACTTTAACGTCACGGTAGCTCAGCTGGTTAGAGCGCTGGTCTCATAAGCCGGAGGTCGGGAGTTCAAGTCTCCCCCGTGACACCA
>NZ_CALIII010000309.1 GCF_938018145.1 uncultured Campylobacter sp. | reverse complement strand
AACTGCAAAGCAGAGCGTAATTTAAGCCCCTTCCCCCTTAACAAAGAAGCAAAACGACCTCAAACAATCTTTTTTGTTTAGAAGGTTTTAACGCATGGCTTCAAATTTGATCAACCCAAATTTAGCATCTTAAAGGTGCAGGTCTCGGTGCGTAAAATTCAAATTCTAGTCAAATTTAGCCTCAAAATTTAACTAAACTCACCCGCCCTCCTCGATATTTTCCTGCAAAAAGACTCGCATGCTCGGAAACTCAAGCGCGCAAAGATGGCCAAATTTATGCTTATAGACGCAGCCTGTGTCGATATTTGCACTAAATTCCGTGATATCGGGCTCAGCGATCGGCGTATGGCCGTAGACGTTAAAGACGCCATCGTTTTGGCTAAAATCGCCCCTGCCGCAAAGCACGTGCCGCCTAAACTCCGCTGCATTATCGCCGTCCGAGCTGCGCAGCGGCCACATCCGCCCGACCGCCGAATGCGACACGACGAGCCGCCTGCCTTGCGCGTTTTTAAACTCATGAAATTCCAAATAAAGCGGCAAATTTGACAAAAACTCTATGCGTGCGAGCTTCTGGGCGCGGCTGGCTTTGGCGTAGGATGCAAAAGTCTGCGAGCCGCCGTTGAGGAAAAACCAGCGCGGATCGTTAGGCATTTCGCCACGCAAAAATGCGTCCTTGTGTTGTAAAAGGCGGTATTCGTGATTGCCCATTACGGCCGCGTAACCGCGCTGCATCGCTAACTGCACGACCTCAAAACTCCCCTCGCCGCGGTCTATCAGATCTCCAACGAAGCAAATTTTAGAATCAGTGCCGCGCGGCAAGCGATCTATAAGTGCGCAGAGGGTTTTATAACAGCCGTGCACGTCGCCGATAAGATAAATTTGGTCGCCATAATCATCTAACATTTTTATTTGCCTATCTTAAATTTGGCTCAAATTTTAGCTCTTTTTTGTAAATTTTACAGTCGCTTTCACGCTCACATACGCCTAAATCCAAATAATCTTTACCAAAAATCATATTTTTTATATAGTTTTTATTCTTTATCTCTTATAATGTCATATAACCATAAAACTAATTTCTATATCTAAAGGAGGTTTAATAAATAATGCCGACGACTTCAAATTTAGTCGTAGGCTTGGACGAGTACATTTAACGAAACACCAAAGACGAGATAACCAAATTTCATTTCAAGGGAGAAAAAATGAAAAGACGAAATTTCTTAAAGCTTAGCGCGCTAGCTGGTGTCAGCCTGCAAGCCAACAGGATAGAGGGCGTCACCCAGACGCTTTTTGACCAGAAGAAAGTTTTTTGCGCGAACAGATTCGGTCCGTTTTACGCAAACGTAGTCAGCGGACAGATAACCAGCATAGATCCTTTTGAGGCGGATAAATTCCCGAGCACTTTAAACAACGCCGTCGCAGACTGCGTCCAAAACGAGAGCAGAGTACTGTATCCTTGCGTTAGAAAGAGTTATTTGGAGAAAAAAGGACCAAATAAACCCGAGCTTAGAGGCGAGGAGGAATTCGTAAGAGTTAGCTGGGATACGGCGCTTGATCTAGCCGCAAAAGCTCTAAAAGAAAATTTTGAAAAGTACGGCTCCGAGAGCATCTATGGAGAGTGCTACTGGTGGGGCGGCAGCGGTAAAGTCAGCTGGGGTAGAGCTACGGCTAGAAGGATGCTAACGATACTAGGCGGCTTCGTCTCGGAGGACGGCAACTACTCCTATGGTGCCGGTCACGTTATCATGCCTCACGTTATCGGAACTATCGAGCCAAACGAAGTTCCTACGAAATGGGAAGCGGTAATAAAGTCTGCTAAAACTATAGTATTTTGGGGAAGCAACCCCGTAGTCACCAATGAAATAGGCGTAGGCGCTCCTACTCACGAGGGCTACGACGTGTATGCCAAACTAAAAGAGATGAACGCAAAAGGCGAAAAGAAAATTTACGCCGTAGATACATATAAAAACGATACGATCAGGTATCTAAACTCGAACTTTATAGGCGTGATGCCGGG
>NZ_CALIII010000308.1 GCF_938018145.1 uncultured Campylobacter sp. | reverse complement strand
TTTGCAAGCTCGTCGTCAATTGGCTTTAGCTTTGGCAAATCATCAAACCTGCCGATCTCTTCAAATTTAGGCTCCGGTTGCAGGGCAACCTCTTCTCGCACGGCGTCCTCCGCTTTTAGGGGCACCACCTCTTGCTCGTCCTCGTGCGAGTTTTCTTTATTTTTGTTTCTATGCTGTTCTATATCGCTTCTTAAAACCTTTGCTTTTAGCTTGATAATGCGCTCTAAGGCATCGTCCTGGCTATCAAATTTAATGCTGGAACCAACAAGCTCGTAGTCCTTAACGTCCTCTTCGTTCACAGAAGTAAATCTTAAAGGCTTCATGGCTGCTTCCTAGTTATTTTAGTGCTTTCATTATGTCTTCAAATGCCGTCACGAACTGCTTTAAGCCGTCGTTTAGCAAGTCTTTATAAACCTTCTCCATGTCTATGTCAGCTCTTTTTACCACGCCGAAAAATTTCTCTATGCTGTCGTCGCTAACAGCTGTTTTAGGTTCGTTTTTGCTAGCGATAAATGCTTTGATAGTATCAAGCGGAGCCGTATTTACCGCATTTTGATACATAAGCTCTTTTACGTAATAATCCTTTACCAGCTCATCGCCCTTTACGCCCGTGCTAGCAAACAGCGCGCGCGTCGTCGGCAAGCTTTTATTTTCTATGATTTTATAAATTTTAGTCGCGTTCATGATGCCGATTTGACCTGTCGGTAGCGAGTTTTCGCGCATTTTTTCATCTAGCAAGCGATCAAACCTGCTAACAAAAATGCTAATCACGCTTTTTGGTAGCGGCGTTAGCGGAAATTTTTTCTCATAAGCTTTCACGCCCTCTTCAAAAGCATCCAAACATGAAACGGCTTGATCGGGCGAGAAAATCAGCGTCGCATTTACAGCGATACCGCGCGCCGTTAGAGCACTCATCGCTTCAAAGCCCGCTTTTGTCGCAGGGATTTTGATCATGACGTTTGGCATGCCGATCTCCGCGTGCAGTCTAGCGCCCTCGTCCACCGTAGCTGCAGCGTTATCGCAAAAGCTAGGATCGACCTCGATGCTAACAAATCCGTCGTCACCGTTTGCGTAGTGCCTCAAAAGCTTGGTCGCAGCTATCTTGATATCTTGCACCGCGAGAGCCTCGTAAAGCGCCTTTGGATATTTTTTGCCCATTTGGCCGATGACGTCTTTGTATGAGTCCGACAAAAACGCGGCTTTAAAGATGGACGGGTTTGAGGTCACGCCGTTAATAGCGCCTATTTGTAGTAAATTTTCAAACTCGTCTTGCAAAAAGTCGCGCTCGATAAAGTCGCACCACAACGAAAAATTTATATCATTATTAAACATTTTTCTCGCCTTTTTATATCAAATTTATGATCTCGCGCAAATCTTTTTTATCCACGCAACAAGTTGCCGCTTGCCTTAAAATTTGCTTCGCGCAAAACGCGATTTTTAAATTTGAATGCTCAAACATAGATAGGTCGTTGGCGCCGTCGCCCACGCTCATCGTCTGCTCTTTTGAGATACCGAGCATTTTTTGCAAATTTGCAAGCATCGCGCCCTTTGAAAAGCCAAACATCATCTCGCCGCCCACGAGTCCGGTTAAGACGCCGTCTTTGTGGTGCAGGATATTTGCAAAGCTAGCGTCAAATTTGAGCTTCTCTTGCGCTCTGTCCGTGCCCGAGTGAAATCCTCCGCTAAAAACTACGACCTTGACGCCTTTGCTTTTTAGATGCGCGATTAGCTCGGCGGCTCCTGGCATGAGCGGCAAATTTGAGCAAATTTCATCTACTTTAGCAAGCTCAAGCCCCTTTAAAAGCGACACTCGGCGCGTCAAGCTCTCAAAAAAATCAAGCTCGCCCGCCATCGCCTTTGCCGTTATTTCGCTGACTTCATCGCCCACACCCTTTGCCGCGGCTAGAAAATCTATCGTCTCGCCGTCCATCAGCGTCGAATCAAAATCAAATACGCAAAGCTTTATCAAATTTGATCCTAGAAATCGCGTTTTAGCAACGTTTCGACTTTTAAAATCGTAAGGATATTATTGTCTCTTTTGCCGATACCGTAAATCATGCCTTTGTCTTTTAAAAGCGTTTCAGGCGGCGGATCGATCCTGTTTTGCTGTATTCTAATGGCTTCCGTTAGCCTGTCGATCACAAATCCCGCGACGTTATCGCCCTCTTTCATCACGATATACCTCGTGCTTGGACTCGGTTTTGCGGCATTTAGAGAAAATTTCTTTCTCAAGTCGATTAGCGGGATGACGCTACCGCGCAGGTTAAACACGCCCAAAACATAGTCCGGCACGCTAGGCACGCGAGTGTATTCGATCGGTTTAATGATCTCTTGGATATTTAAAATAGGTATCGCATACTCCTCGTCGCCCACGATGAAACCGACTAACTGGACGATCTCCTCGCGCTCTTTTTCGCTCGGATCCATCACCTGACTTTTTTGTTTTTTTAGAACCTGATTTAATTTGTCGTTCATGTTCTATCCTATTAGTTTGATATTTTTTCTAACTACGTTTTCAAGGTAATCCGACGAATACGGCTTGGTGATGTACTCGGTCATTCCTACCTCCACGCCTCTTAGCCTGTCGGTCTTTGACGTCCTTGAGGTTACCGCAATAAGCGGCAAATTTCTATATTTTGAGTACTTGCGAATTTCGCCTGCTAGCGTGTAGCCGTCCATTCGCGGCATCTCGATATCGATTAGCATCGCATCAAGCGCGTGTTCGCCCGATTTTACGATAGCTAGAGCCTCGACGCCGTTAGTAGCCTCGATCACCGTTACGCCAAGAGGGGCTAGCGATTTTTGCATGATCGTTCTGTCCATCTTCGAGTCGTCGACGATTAATACCTTATAATCGCTCGGCTTTTCTTTGACGCTCTTTGAGGCTTCCATACTGGCTTTTATGTCTACTTTTATATCTTTTGCCATCTCCATCATCATACCTACGTCGATGATTAGCGTTACACGGCCGTCGCCTCTTATCGTGGCGCCTGCGATTCCCGGGATGTTTTGGAGATAATCGCCCATTGATTTTATGACGATCTCTTCTTGTCCTACGAGGCTATCTACGATGATGCCGAGCTTCGCCTCCGCTACGCCGATAACGACCACGTAGGTCTGATCTCCGCCGTCAAAGACTTGCTTGACGCCGAAGATATCTGAGAGCTTAACTAGCGATAGCACTTCGTCGCGTAGTCTAAGCACGTTTTTGCCGTCGATCGTATAGATATCGTCGATCGGTACGCGCACGGTCTCTAAGACGCTTGCTAGAGGAATAGCGAAAAACTCCTCCTGAGCTCCGACTAAAAGCGACTGTATGATCGCTAGCGTGAGCGGGATCTTTAGCTTCATCGTCGTGCCCTTGCCCACTTCGCTTTCGATGTCGATTATACCGTTTAGCTTTTCGATATTGGTTTTTACGACGTCCATTCCCACGCCGCGGCCGCTTACGTTAGTTACCTTCGCCGCAGTCGAAAATCCAGGTTTAAATATAAGTCCAAACGCCTCTTTATCGCTCATCGCGTCGGCTTCGCGCTCGGTGATGATGCCTTTTTCTATTGATCTAGATTTTAGCATATCGGCATCTAGTCCCTTACCGTCGTCGGTGATCTCGACTACGATATGGTTGCCTTCGTTATAGGCTTTTAGCTGGATGGTGCCTTTTTCCGGTTTGCCGGCGGCCAGTCTGGTCGCGCCGTCTTCGATACCGTGGTCGCACGAATTTCTTATCATGTGTACGAGCGGATCGCCGATTTGCTCGACGATAGATTTATCAAGCTCAGTCTCCTCACCCGTGATCTCAAGGTCGATTTGCTTATTTAGCTCGCGGCTTAGATCGCGGATCATGCGAGGAAATTTATTAAATACCTTCGCGATAGGTAGCATCCTCGTTTTCATAACGGCTAGCTGTATGTCGGTAGTTACCAAACTTAGGCTAGATACTACTTGATTTAGCTCCTCAAGGAATTTCTCGCCTTCATATCTCTCCTCGACGTCGTCGTAAATTTTAAGCAATCTGTTTTTGCCAAGCACCAGCTCGCCAATCAGGTTCATCAGGTGATCTAGACGCTTAACCTCGACACGTATGGTCTGCTCGTCCGCGCTAGCTCCGCTTGACGGAGCTGGGACTTTTTTGTCCTCTTTTTTCTCGGCTGGCTTTGCTGGAGCTGGTTTTGGAGCCGGAGCCGAATTTGACGGAGTTGGAGCTTGCGGCGCGGCAGGCTTTGGCGCTTCTCCTCCAGCTGCTTTTTGGGCTCGTCTTGCCTGATCTTCAGCCTTTCTTACTTTTAGCAGCCTTTCTATCTCAGCTTCGACCTCGTCGTCGCTCAAATTTGACAAATTTTCATCGCTAACGGTCTCAGATTCAGGCTCTTTTGGCGTTTCAACTACAGGCTCTGGTGCCGCAGGAGTAGGCTCGCTAACGGCCGCACTCGGAGCTTCGCCTTCGGATATCGCGGTTAGTCTTTTGCAGATATCTTCTATCTCGATGCCTACGTCCGTATCGTTGCCGCTATCTCTGATACCGTGCAAAAGCCCTTTCA
>NZ_CALIII010000307.1 GCF_938018145.1 uncultured Campylobacter sp. | reverse complement strand
TACGGCTTGGTTTTGAATTAAATTTAGCGCGATTCGCAGCTAATCAAAGATAAAATTTGAGAGAATTTGAAGCAGAAAACGGCGGCACAAATCGTCCGCCGCTATTAAATCAAAGATTATTTTCTTTTTTATACTCGGCTAAAAAGGCGTAAATTTCGTCTTTTAGTCTGAGTTTTTCGCGTTTTAGAGCATCCACTTCGGCATCGTTATAGACATTGCCTTTTTGCATCTCGGCGATCTTTTCGTCTAGGTCGTTGTGTTTGTCGAAAAGCGACGTAAATCTCGCATTCGTGCCTTTTAGCTTAGTTATAAGCTCTCTGTCTTCATGAAACATATTTGCTCCTTTGATGGATTAAATTTTAATTTAATTTTAGCGAATATTATTTTAAGAGCGGGTTAAAAACGCGCCGTATTTATGGCGATTTGGTAAATTTTACCCAACCTATGCCAAGTTTAAATTTATCAAATTTTATGGCACCGATGAATTGTTATAGCATCAAATTTACAGTGGTTTTGTAACGTAAATTTACCGTGCAAAGCTCAAATTTAAACGTACTTTAGCTCTTCTGGCTTATGCTTGCTTTTTATGACGCGTTTGGTTAGGCGTATCGACTCGCCCGTGCCGATAACAAGCAGCTTCGTGCCCGTGCCGATTAGCGTGTCGCCCTTTGGCATCGGGATAAATTTGTTATTTACGTCCTTGATGCCTACGACGTCGGCGTTTGTTATGTTTCGCAGATTAGTTTCTTTTAGGCGTTTAAAGCGCACCCACGAATAATCAGGCACCGAAATCTCCTCGATATCGATCGGAGAGTCTTGCTTATACAAAAACTGCTCGAGCAAATTTTCCATATCCGGACGTACGCTCATCGCGCTAAGGCGCTGGGCGACGAGTTTTGACGGGCTCACGACGCTGTTTGCGCCGAGCTTTTTTAGGCGCTCGGTATCGTCTTGGTTGTCGGAGTTTGTCATTATAAAATAAGGCTTTTTGCGCCCGATCTCTTTTTCATATAGCCTCACGGTGGCGATAAGGGCGATGTTATCTGCAATGTTTGAACTTAGCGTGATCATGCCTTTTGCGCTTGAAAAATGCGTCTTTAAAAGCGCCGTTTGCGTGTGCGGCTGAGAGACGATATAGTATGGATACTTGTATTTTTCCGCGATTTCCGGCAGATCCTCGCGCGGATCAATAACGATAAATGGGATGTGATTTTCCCTAAATTCGCGGCTTAATTCCATTGTGTATTGGTTGTGATAGCAGATGACAAAGTGGTTTTTTAGTCTTGCGATCTTGTATAGCATTCGTCTTTCCTTTATGATCGCTACGAGCGCGCCTTTTTTTAAAACTTCGAGCATCAAACCCGTAGAAAACGTAAAAACGGCAAAGCCTAGCAAAATAAAAGTGATAGTAAAAATCCGGCCGGCCGGAGAAATAGGTGCGACCTCGGTAAAACCGACGGTCGTAAAAGTCATACCGGCCTGATAAATCGCGTCTATCAGGCTAAAACCGTCGATCGTGACGTAGCCCATAGCTCCGATCATCATCATCAAAACGACTAAGATGAGCGGTAAGCGAAACGGGCGAAGTTGTTCGTAAAGTTCGGTATTGAGGTTGATTTGAGGTTTGGCAGAACTTGACCAGTTGAGGAATTTTAAAATCTTTTTAAACAAAGACAACTCCTCAAATTTGCGGTAAATTTAGCGTGACTGTTTTCTCATCGTTCTTAGCGTAGAAGCAGCTACTTTGATCTTTCTCGTAGTGCCGTCCTCTAGCGTAACGCGGATGGTTCTTAGGTTTGGCAAAAACCTTCTTTTTGTTCTGTTTTTGGCGTGGCTGACGTTGTTGCCTACCATCGGACCTTTGCCTGTTATTGCGCATACTCTTGACATATTTGTTTCCTTAAAAATAAAAATTTCTGCTGATTTTATCTAAAAGAAACAAAATAAAAGCTTAAAGCTACTTTTACAAAAGCGTTAGTTTTTAAACTGATTTTATGGATAAAAAAGCTAAAATATCGCAACTTAAACGCGGTTAAATTTTAAAAATTTACTAGTCGATTTTTAGCAAAATTTAAAATTTTAGGAAAGTTTTTATCCCCATTTATGAGACTGAGATTTAAAGATAACGTTGCGATATTTTACCCTCTTGGCTTTCTAGACGGAGATATCGACAAATACAGCATTGGCGATGCAAGCATAAGAAAATTACGCCAAAATGCGCCGCGCCACATCCTAATATCCCTAAAAAATGCCGTTTATTTCAATAAGGTAGGTTTTAATCTCATCCTAGAAATCGTCTCTAGGTTAGCAAAAGAAAGCAACGCCGACGTAGGCTTTTGTGACTACAACGAGCTTAAATTTAAAGCTCTAAAAAGGATGTCCAAGGACGTTTTAAACGTATCGTTTTTTGAGACTTCAAATGTCGCGCTTCTATTTTGGGGTACTTTTGAACCGGATTTTGCAAACAGACGCATTATAGTATTTAACTCGGACGCCGAGCAAAAACGCCAGATCGCACTGAGGCTTTCAGGCCGCGGGTATAAGCCCGTGATCGCAAAAGATATCAACGAATTTAAGAGCACCTATAAAGATTTTGAATACGCCGTACACCTAACCGACATAAAATCAAGCAAAAAAGACATCAAAATAACGCTCAAAGAAAACGTCGTGATCTACGGCATAGACGGCTTTATCGACTCCTCTTTCTCGGAAAATTTCGACTATAAAGTTTTTCTAAATTCGCTCAAAGTAGGCTTTAAATTTTTCGTTTTCGACATGGGCAAATCAAGCTCTATCAACATCCACGGTGTGTCGTTTTTAGCTAAACTAGCAATGGAGTGCGCCGAATACGGAGCTACGATAGCGCTGTGCGGATTAAAAAAAGAAAGCATGTCAAAAGCGCTGATTTACGATTTGGAAGACTGCGGGATCTTGCTTTACCGCTCGGTTGAGGACTTTTTTAACGACGACGCTACAATAGAAGGCGGCGGCGCAACAGCCGAGGATAGGCCAAAAAATATCACCAAAGATCTCATAGACGTCCTGCCAAACGTGCTAAAAGTCATCATGGATACGCTGGCGTCTTTGTCAAATTTACCCGTCACTCGCACTGCCACGGAGATAGCAAATTTTAGCTGTGACGAGGAGAAATTTTGTATGGGCTCGGTAGCGTTTTATGGCGATATGAACGCCAAATTTATCCTCTGCATCGAAAAATACGCCGTTCATAGGATCTGCAAAATTTTACTCCAAGAAGGTAGCGGTGTGAGCATGACTGAGGCATACGCAGATCTGCTTAGCGTCATCTCAGACCGCATCGAGGCGTGGCTAAAGAGCCAAAAGATAGAGGCAAATTTTACTTTGCCGCACGTTTTTGAAACCATCACAGACGAAGACAAAAAAAACAAATGCGTCCTGGTGCGACTAGACATCGACGGCATGGACGCGATATTTTTTCTAAGCAAATAAAGGACACTAAAATGTACGTAGCACCGAGTATTTTATCGGCTGATTTTGGAAATTTAAGAGCCGAGATCGAGGCCATCTGCGAGGCTGGCGCCGATCTCGTGCATGTTGACGTGATGGACGGGCATTTTGTGCCAAATTTAACCATCGGCCCCGTCGTAGTAAATGCTGTCGCAAGAGCCGCTACAAAGCCGCTAGACATACACCTAATGGTGCAAAATAACACTTTTTTCGCCGATCTTTTTTTGCCTCTGAAGCCTAAATTTTTAAGCTTTCACATCGAGGAGGAAATGCACCCGCTACGCCTAATCGATCACATCCGTAGCCACGGCACGGGGCCTGCAATCGTACTAAACCCGCACACGCCGGTATCGGCGATCGAGCACATCGTAAACGAGGTCGACATGGTGCTTTTAATGAGCGTAAATCCAGGATTTGGCGGGCAAAAATTTATCCCTTCGGTGCTCGAAAAAGCTCGCAGTCTACGCGAAATGATCGAGCGTAAAAACGCAAAATGCATGATCGAGGTAGACGGCGGCGTGACGGGACTAAACGTCGCGCAGCTCGATGAAGCGGGCGTAGATATCGTCGTGGCGGGCAGTTATATATTTTCGTCAAATTCATACGAGCACTCTATCCGCTCGCTAAAGCTCGAGTTTTGAACCAAGATTTCGAAGCTCTACTCGCCGTCATCGCCAAACGAAACATAGCCTACGCGGACTTTGTCGCCGCGACCAAGCAAATGGACGAATACTCCGAGCTTTTCGACGTTCGCGACGTGCAGATGTGGCGCGCGCTTGGGCTTGATATAACCCGCACCGCAAAAAACCAAATCGAGCTAAAAACGCGGCGCAATGAGATAAAAGATCAAATTTTTTGCGTCGTAGATATAGAAACTAGCGGCGGTATAAATAGCGGCCAGATCATAGAAATCGGCGCACTAAAGCTACAAAATGGCGAAATAATCGGCAAATTTGAAACATTCGTGTACGCGCCCTACGTCCCGGAAAATATCAGCGAACTAACGGGAATCACCGCAGAGCACCTAAAAAACGCACCAAGCCTTGCCTTCGTCATGGAGCAGTTTAAAGTCTTTTTAGGTCAGAGCGTTTTTGTGGCACACAACGTTCGCTTTGACTACGGATTTATCAGCGCGACGCTAGAAGCGCTAGGATACGGCGAGCTACTAAACCGTAAGCTCTGCACGATCGATCTAGCCCGCCGCACCATAGCCTCGCCAAAATACGGCCTAGGCACGCTAAAAGAAATTTTAGGCATCGACAATACCCATCACAGAGCCCTAAGCGACGCTATCGCAGCGGCTGAAATTTTTAAATATTCACTACAAAAGCTCCCGAGCGAGGTAAGAACGACCGAGGATCTAATAGAGTTTAGCAAATCAGCCAAGACGATGAAACAACTAAAAATCACGACGAATGAAGCCGGCGAACCGGTCAAATT
>NZ_CALIII010000306.1 GCF_938018145.1 uncultured Campylobacter sp. | reverse complement strand
TTCGATATTTAGAGGCTCTGGCGTAATTTTACCCTTAAAAGCCAAATTTAGCTTTTGCGAGCTTTTCATGTCGATTTTAGCGGTCACTGGCGCAGCTAAATTTTCGCTGATATTTTGTAAATTTATATTTAAACCGTCAAATTTATGCGCTATCTTTTGCCCCTCAAAGACATGGGTTATACCTATGTCGGCGCCCGTAACGGCGACGTTTTTGACGCTAAATTTAAATCCGCTCTTTGTATCTTGAGCGCTTTTTTGCTCGGTTTTTTTACTTTTTTTCGCGGCGGTTTTTTCTGCCGTTTTTTGAGATTTGGCAGGTTTTTTCGCGCTTTCGGTTTTGCTTTTTGCTTTTGTTTTGGCGGCGGTTTTTTTGCCATTTAGTCCAAGCTCGCTAATAGCGCTAAGTTCGCCGTTTTCTTTTAGCTTGGTTGCAAATTTAGGCTTATTTATACTGACGCTTTCGATGCGCAGTGCGGTTTTGGCTAGATCAAAATCCGCGTCCTTCACGCCGATTTCAGCGATAGTAGCGAGCTCTTTATTTTTAGTTTTTAGCGCGATTTTTTGCGCTTTTACCTCGCCGATAGAAGCGGCGCTAGCGTTATTTTCCAGCGTAAATTTAGGCGCATTTATGACGAGCTTTTCTAGGCTTGCCGCGCCGTTTTTACCGACTGGGGCGGAGGCAGCGCTAAGCGTCAAATTTTTTAGGCTAGCAGCGATATTTTGCCCTTTTATTTTAGCATCCAGCTCGCTTGCGTTCGCGTCTTTGAGTTTTATCTCGCCGACGCTTTTTTCGGTCAAATTTATCCCGCTAACGCCCAGGGCTTTGAGCGCTGCGGAGGCGTTTATATCGCCTTTTTCGTTTATATCGGCCTTAAGGGCGACGCCGCTTAAATTTAGCCTGTTTAAATTTGCCTGCGCCTCGCCTTTAAAGCTCGTATTTTTAAATTTTATCTCGCTAATATCGGCTGCGAAGCTCCTTTTTTCGCTCACGTCGGCATTTATCTCGATGGCGGGCAGATCAAGCTCCTCTA
Source organism: uncultured Campylobacter sp. (assembly GCF_938018145.1). Classification (GTDB taxonomy): domain Bacteria; phylum Campylobacterota; class Campylobacteria; order Campylobacterales; family Campylobacteraceae; genus Campylobacter_A. Next base: position 1,422 of record NZ_CALIII010000306.1, on the reverse strand, counting down.
GGCTCAAATTTTGCCCGTCAAGCTGTGCTTCAAACGACTTTAAATTTAAAGCTGCGTTTTTTAAAGCAGCCTTGATAACGCCGCCGTCCGCGCTTAGTTCGTAGCTAGTTTTAGCGTTTATAAGGGCGCTATTTATGCGCAGATCTTGCGTGTCGATGAAGCTAAGCGCGACGGGGCGGACGTTAAAGTCCTTTAGGCTAAGCTCGCCGTAAACGCGAAGCGGCGCGAGGTCGATGCCGCCCTGCCAGTCTAGCTTTTGCGCTAGCGTGGAGTTTGCGTCAAAAACGTGCTTGCCCGCGCTATTTTGCTCGGTATTTATGCCTGAAATTTCGTAGTTTATGCCCTCAAATTTGGCGCTAAAAGGCTGCTTTAAACTCTCGTCCGAGTAGGCAAACGAACCGCCGATTATCTTTGTGCTGTTTAGGGCGAAATTTATGCTGCTAGTTTCGTTATTTTCGGTGCTAGTAGCGTTTGACTCGCCTAAAAACGTAGCTAAATTTAGCGTGCCGTTTTTATCTCTAGCGATATTTACGCTAGGACTCTCAAGGCGCAAGATATCAACCTCCGCAAGCTTTTTAAATAGCGAAAAAGGCTTAAGTTTGACGTCGATTTGCTCCGCGCTAAAAAGCGGTGCGGTCGTGTTTAGCTCGGGGCGCGTGACGTTTAGCTCGAAGGTAAAGGGGTTAAATTTAGCCTCCGCCACGCTAAGGCTCGCGTTTATATCTTTTAGCTTTGCGGGCAGCGTATTTTTGAGCGCGTAAGGTACGCCTAAAAAGCCTGCGAGCGTGTAGATGAGTAGCAAGCCCGCGAGCGAGCCTAGGATAATAAGAGCGATTTTTTTACTTTTTTGCATAAATTTGCCTCGATTTTTTTGGCGAATTTTACTAGGATTTTGATTAAAGGGCGGTTATTTTGGCGTATTCATACGAAAAATTAGCACCGTTTCTTATAAAATTAAAGCCGATATTTGATGCAAATAAACAAAAATCAAATACGGCGCAAGATCTCTTTTTGATAAAACTTGGCACCCGTAAACTACGGAGATAATTTAAAATCTAGTCGATAAAATAGCAATTTTACTGTAAAATTCGGAATCAAATTTGTCAAACCAGGGAGCAAAAATGTTTCAGGCTTTCAGAATTTACGATTTTGTAAAAGGTGATAAAAATAGCGATTTTTACGGCGTATTTATCGATAAACTCTATCCTCGCGGAGTGAAAAAGGAGATATTTTGCTCGTTTTTATGGCTAAAGTCGGTTACTCCGTCAAACGAGCTTAGGTCTTGGTTTCATGAGGACAAAGAGGCTAGATTTGAGGAATTTAAAGTTAAATTTAAGACCGAACTAGCCGATAAAGAGGCAACGGCAGGACTGAACGAGCTAAAAATTCTAGAAAAAAAGCACGGCAAAATCGCTCTATTAA
>NZ_CALIII010000305.1 GCF_938018145.1 uncultured Campylobacter sp. | reverse complement strand
GCAGCGCCGAGCTGGCGGCCGTTTGCGCCGTGCTAGGCAGGCTACCCAGCGTCTCTGAATACATGAGTATCGTACCCCAAAAGCTTGCGGGCAAAGAGGCACAAATTTATCGGTATCTAAATTTTAACGAGATAGAAAATTTTAAAATTTAGCAAATTTTGCGGATAAAGTGGAGCTGTTTTGCGGCCAGCTTTTTCGCAAATTTTATCTAGCAAGACGTGCGCGCTTTAAACCCGTCAAATTTAACTAATCCACCTAAGTGTAAAGGTTGTTTCTTTACCCGGCTCACTTTCGCAGGTTACGGATATGGCGTTGTTTTCGCAGGCTCTTTTGACTAAATTTAGCCCGATACCAAATCCGCCTTGGTCTTCGTTAAACCGCGTGTATCGCTCGAAAATTTTATCTTGCTGCTCTTTGCTTAACCCCTCGCCGCTATTTGAGATTTTTAGCTCGCCGTCTTGCAAACTAACCGCGACGTAGCCGCCTTGGTTTGCGTATTTTACGGCGTTGCTTAGTAGGTTATCCACCGCACGTTTTAGCTCATAGCCGTTTGCGTTTATGAGAGCGTCTTTTAAATTTAGCCTTAAATCAAGCCCTCGTTTAGCAAAAAACGGAGCAAAAAATTCGAGTCGCTCGTTTAAAATATCTTTCAAATTTAGCTCTTCTTTTGGTGCGCAGCGCTCGGCACCAAAGGATAAATACGTGAGGTCCTCATAGGTACGGCTTAGCGTTTTGGCGGCGGTTTGGATGTTGTTTAGGCGCTTTAGATTTCTCTGGCTTAGGCTACTTTTATCTGCCGTTTCGATGCTCATAAGTATGACGCTAAGGGGCGCGTTTATCTCGTGAGTAGAGTCTTTTATAAAGCGATTTAGCGCGGCGATCTTGGCGTGTAGCGGCGCTAGCGCGGTCTTTGCTAGATAAAAGGCGATTATCATGATAACGCCTAAAACGATAAGCAAATTTAGCGCCGTACGCAGTCGCAGCAAATTTAGCTCGCTCGTGACGTCCTTGCCGCTTAGCGCGATCTTTGCCGTGGCTAGCTCGTCCGCGCCGCCTTCGTCCATATTTTGCAGCGCCTCAAATATCGTTACCTTGCCGTCTGCTGCGACCGGGCTACTCTGTGCGTCGTCAAATTTAGCGCAGCCCGCCTCGCCGTATAAAATTTGACCGCTTTTAGCTACGATGCAGGCTTTGACGTCTTTTTCGGCGGTAAAGCTTTTTACCGCGCCAAGCCCGTCCATACGCGCTTTCATATAGATACCCATCTTGATCTCTTTTAGGTTTTTGACCTCGTTTGAGATGAGGGCTTCTTTTTTCATTTTATAGTCGTTCGTAAAAAAATACCCCAAAAATAGGGCGCTAGTGATGAGATAAAGCGAGAGGATTTTAGCTATAACGGCGGAGCGCTCAGACATAGATATAGCCGTCGCCGCGCCTGTTTACGATCGCGTCCTTGCCTAAAATTCGGCGTAAATTTTTAACGTAAACCCGCAGGCTTAGCTCACTAGGCTCCTCGCCGTAGTTCCAAATTTTCTCAAATATCGCCTCTTTGCTCAGCAGCGCGTTTTTATTTTCCAAAAATAGCGCCAAAAGCTCGCTTTCTTTGTTTGAGAGGTTTACGATTTGCCCGTTTTGCCGGAGCGTTTTGGAGCTTGGATAAAATTTATATCCGCCGCTAAGCGTGATAAATTCGTCATTTACGTGAGAAAATTTGCGCTTGAGTAAAATTTGAATACGAAGCAAAAGCTCTTTTAGCTCGTAGGGCTTTTTTAGGTAGTCGTCGCAGCCGCTTTTGTAGCCGATCTCTAGGTCTTGCAGCGCGTTTAGCGAGGTGGTAAAGATAGCGGGCGCGTCGTTACCAAGCCGCCTAAGTTCGCGCAAAAGGGAGAAACCGTCGCCTTTAGGCAGCTTGACGTCGAGGATGAGGATATCAAAATTTCGCTCGTAGGCGGTATCTAGAGCTGCTTTAGCATCGGCGCGAACGGTCACGTCGTAGCCTTGTTCGCTTAGATACTCGCTGATGAGTTCGCTTAGCGTCTCATCGTCCTCTACGAGCAAAATTTGCGTCATTACATCTTATCCTTTTTCATGTCTTTCATATCGTCTTTCTTTTTACCCATATCGTCTTTCATCTCTTTCATGTCGCCCTTCATTTCGTCCTTTTTTATCATCATATCGTCTTTTTTCTCCATCATGGCGTCCTTCTTTTCCATCATGGTATCTTTTTTCTCCATCATATCGCCTTTCATCTCGGCGGCAAAGATAGAACCTGTAACGAACAACGCGCTAAGCGCAACTAAAGCTAACTTTTTCATAGCATCTCCTTTAGGAAAATTTATGATGGAAGTTTAGCCAAGAAACGTGAAACGAGCGTGAAATTTAAGCCATCAAGCTAAAAACGTACGATAAAAGCGGCAGGCTAACGAAGCTAAACGCCACTCCTACGGCCACGGCGGCGACTGCTAGCTGGCTATCAAGCTCTGCTTTCATGATCATCGCGCTTGCTAGCACCATCGGCGGCATGGCGCACTGCAGGATGCCTATCATCCAAATTTGACCGAAATTTACGCCAAAAACTATCGTGACTAATATAAAAATAAAAGGCGCTAGCAGCATCTTGCCCGCGATTACCACTGCGGTTGATTTGTAGCAGCTCTTGATACTGCGAAATCCAAGTCCGATACCGATCGCAAAAAGCGCGACAGGAACGACGCTTTGCGCAAAAAGCGTAAGCGCGTCAAATAGCACCTTTGGAAGCGGAACGCCGCGAAGCAAAAAGCCCAAAATAAGCGCGACGAAAGGGGGAAATTTGATCACTTTCATCACGTTTTGCACGAGCGAAACCTTTGCCGGAGCGCCGAAAGCTAAGATAAAAGGGCCAAAAATGCTAATCGGGATCGAGGTGGCTAGCTGATCGTAAAAGATAACTTCATTCATCGCGTCCTCGCCGAAAAAGCCCTTAATGATAGGCATGCCCATAAATACGGTGTTTCCAAACATTCCTAGCAGTACGGCGCTCACGGTCGTGGCTTTGTTAAATTTTAAAAATTTGCACGCGAAAAATATCGCCGCAGCGCCCAGCATCGAACAGGCAAAACCCGTGGCGATGACGTTGATGAGCGTGGTGTCGATGTTTACGTGGTAAATTTTATCGAATATCAGCGCCGGAAGAGCGAAGCAAAGCGCGTAGTTTATGAATACGGAGGCGTTTTTTTGCTCAAAGACTTTAAATTTTTTCGCCCCGTAGCCCGAAGCGATAATGATAAAAATAGATAATAATTGCGTAAACATTTGCGTAATCCGAGTTATAAATTTTAAAAAACCGATTATACGGCGGCTCGCATTAAAGAAAAATAAAATTTAATTGAATTACTTAACATCGCCTTAACGCATTTTTGTATATAATCTCGCGTTAAATTTAAAAAAGCGAGAAATAATGAAAAAATTTATCAAATTTATCGCGGTTTTAGCTGTGCTGGCTGGGGTCGGTTACTATTTTTACGATAAAAATTTTAACGTCCCGCAAGGCGATCAGTTTATCACCTCAAAAGCCGTTCGCGGCGAGCTCGTAAAAAGTATCGAAAGTAACGGCGAGATCTACGCTACCGAGCTAATCGACGTTGGCGCGCAAGTCGGCGGCCAGATCAAAAAACTATACGTCAAACTAGGCGACGTCGTAAAAGCCGGCGATATGATAGCAGAAATCGACTCCGCAACTCAGCAAAATAACGTAGATACCAAAAAAGCCCAGCTTGGTATTTACGAAGCGAAGTTAAATTCGGCCAAAGTCGCGCTTGAGATTTCAAAGACCAAATTTAAGCGCGAGCAAGAGCTTTTTGCTAAAAACGCGACCTCAAAAGAGGAGTTTGAAAACGCCAAAAATACCCTAGCAGCAAACGAAGCCTCGCTAAAAGAGATCGAAGCGCAAATCGTGCAGGCTAAAATCTCTCTAAACACCGCTCAAATCGACCTTGGCTACACTAAAATCACTGCTCCAAAAGGCGGCGTAGTGGTCTCCGTGCAGGTTGAGGAGGGTCAAACCGTAAACTCAAACCAAACTACGCCCACCATCGTAAATATCGCCGATCTAAGCAAAGTGCTGCTAAAAATGGAGATCGCCGAGGGCGACATCACAAAGATAAAAGTAGGCTCAAGGGTCGAGTACTCGATACTCTCCGAGCCGAATCGTAAATTTCACGCCCATATTAGCTCTATCGACCCGGGCCTAACCACGCTAAGCAACGGCAAATACACCACGACTACAAGCTCGGGCTCGACCGCCTCAAGCTCGAGTAGTTCGGCGATCTACTACTACGCCAAAGCTATCGTAGATAACCCGGACGGCACGCTAAGGATCGGCATGACCACGCAAAATACCATCATCCTAGATAGCGCTAAAGACGCCGTCATCGTGCCCTCGATCGCTATCAAAAAAGAGGACGGCAAAAGCGTAGTTTACGTACTAAAAAAAGGTAAAGACGGGCTAGATACGGCCGAGCGAAGAGAGGTACAAACAGGACTAATCGATAGCCTAAAAACTCAAATTTTAAGCGGAGTAGAAGAAGGCGAGGAAGTCGTGACGAAGCGAAATTCGGCGGCTGAAATCAGCGAAATGTTTGAAAAAGAGAAAAGAAAAATGAAGTTCTAAGGCTAAGTCTTGAAAAATTTGATAGAACTTAAAAATTTAAGCAAGAAATTTAAACTCGGCGATAACGTGTTTGACGCGCTAAAAGACGTAAATTTAACCATAAAAAAGGGCGAGTTTATCGCTATCATCGGGCAGAGCGGATCGGGTAAATCCACACTCATGAACATCCTTGGCTGCCTAGATAATCCAAGCGGCGGGCAGTATCTGCTGGAGGACGCCGACATATCTAAATTTGAAGGCGACGAGCTAGCGCGTTTACGCAGAGAAAAATTCGGCTTTATCTTTCAGCGCTATAACCTGCTATCTACGCTAACTACGCTGCAAAACGTAGCTTTGCCTAGCGTATATGCGGGCGTTTCTAAAAAAGAGCGCGAGAAAAAGGCCGGCGAGCTTTTAGAAGGGCTCGGGCTTGGCGAAAAGCTGCAAAATTTGCCCAATAAACTTAGCGGCGGACAGCAGCAGCGAGTCTCGATCGCTAGGGCGCTCATCAACGGCGGCGAGATCATCCTGGCAGACGAGCCGACGGGTGCGCTAGATAGCAAAAGCGGCCTCATGGTGATGGAAATTTTAACGAATTTACACAAGCAAGGCCACACCATCATCATCGTCACGCACGACCCAAATATCGCCGCATACGCAAACCGCGTCATCGAGATAAAAGACGGTAAAATTTTGAGCGATACGGTAAAAAGCGAGGAAATTTTCGCCTCCGAAAAACCGGCGCCAAAGCAAAAAAATATCTTTAGCTTTTACAAAGATCAGTTTATCGAGAGCTTTAAAATGTCGATAAACGCGATCCTTAGCCACAAACTTCGCTCGGCGCTAACGATGCTTGGCATCATCATCGGCATCACATCGGTTATCTGCGTAGTAGCACTTGGGCAGGGCTCGCAGGAGCAGATCCTCTCCGATATCCGCGGTATCGGCACAAACACGATCGATATCCTAAACGGCAAGGGTTTTGGCGATATGCGCTCGGAGCGGGTGAAAAATTTGACCGTTAGCGACGCAACTATGCTATCTAAGCAAGACTATCTAGATAGCGTCACGCCAAACGCCTCCGCTAGCGGTACGCTCACCTACGGCAATAAATCAGCCTCGGCTACGATTAAAGGCGGTAGCGAGGAGAGCCTAAACGTGATGGGCTACAAGGTCGAGGCCGGACGGGTGTTTACCGCCCAAGAGGTCGCAGAGTCGGCGTCCGTGATCGTGATAGATCAGCCAACTAGGGAGCAGTTTTTTAAAAACGAGGATCCGCTGGGTAAAACGGTGCTTTTTAACAAACGCCCCTTTAAAATCATCGGCGTAGTAGCTAAAAACGACAATATGTTTGCAGACTCCAGCACTCTGCGCACGTTTTCTACATATACCGCCGTCATAAACAAACTAACCGGCGATAGGCACCTGTCATCTATCACGGTTAAGGTAAAAGATAACGTAAACGCGCAAATAGCAGAGCAGAGTTTAACGGAAATTTTAACCGCCAAGCACGGTAAAAAGGACTTTTTTACCAGAAACTCCGATACTATCAAAAAAACGATCGAGGAAACGACAAAGACCATGACGCTACTGATCTCTTGTATCGCCTTTATCTCGCTGCTAGTGGGCGGTATCGGCGTGATGAACATCATGCTAGTTTCCGTAACCGAGCGCACCAAAGAGATCGGCATCAGGATGGCGATCGGCGCGCGTCAGGGAAATATCCTAGAGCAGTTTTTGATCGAGGCTGTGCTGCTGTGTCTCATCGGCGGATTAATCGGCGTCGGATCGGCCTTTGGTATCGGCTATCTAGCGGAAAATTTCGCGCCCGATATAAAGATGATATTTTCGCAGACCTCTATCGTGGTCGCGCTCGTCGTTTCTAGCGCGATAGGCGTGATATTTGGCTACATGCCCGCTCGCAGCGCCTCAAAGCTAAATCCGATCGACGCTCTTTCAAGGGAATAAAATGAAAAAAATCTCCATAATCCTAGCCGCCTTTTTGCTCGGCGGCTGCGCGGTAACGCAGATAAACGAAAACTACGAGCAAATTTTGCTAAAAGAGGACGCAAATTTGACGGCGAATTTTAGGCTGGAACGCGAGTGGTGGCGAGGCTATAACGAGCCTAGGCTAAACGAGCTAATCGGCCTCGCGCTAAAAAATAATATAGATCTGGCAAAATCAGCCATCGCCGTAAATAAAGCCCTAGCTCAAGCAGGCGTCTTGCAGGCTGATCTCGTGCCTAGCTTTAACGCAAATTTGGGCGCGGAAGCGGGTAAAAATATAAAAATGGGCGGTAGCTGGAACGAGAGCTACAAAAGCGGTATCTCGCTAAGCTACGAGATCGATCTGTGGCGCAAGCTCGCAAACTCCGCAGACGCCGCCATGTGGGAGGCAAATGCGACGAAATACGACCTGCAGGCCGCCAGACTCGCGCTTATTAACTCAGTTGCGGACGCGTATTTTGAAGCGAAATATCAAAAAGAGAGCATAAATCTATACGAAAAGACGCTAAAAAACTACGAAGAGCTAGAATCTATCGTAAAGGCTAAATTTGAGCTTGGCAAAGAAGAAGAGCTAAGCCTAAAACAGGTAAAAAGCTCTGTAATCTCGGCTAAAAATAGAATTTTAAACGCGGCCAAGAGTCTTGACGCGGCGGAAAAAACGCTAAGAAACCTGCTAAACGTTAGGCCCGAGTTTGAGTTAAATTTGAGCGGAAATTTGAGCGATATCTCGCCTCAGGGCGTAAATTTAAACGTGCCGCTTTACGTTATCGGCGCGCGTCCCGATTTGCAAGCCGCGGTCTCGCGTATCAAAGAGGCGCTTTTAGGGGTTAAAGTTAGCGAAAAGAACTTCTACCCAAGCATCACGGTAGGCGCGGGTCTTAGCGGTAGCGGAGATAGCGCGAGCGAGGGGCTTAAGCTAAATTTCTTAAGCGGAAATATCGCGATAAATTTGCCGTTTTTAAACTACTCTAAGCTTAAATCAAAGCTAAAAATCTCCGAGCTAGAGTTTGAGACGATGAAGCTAAACTACGCGCAGACGCTAACGACCGCGCTAAACGAGATCGACGCGAGCTATAAAAATCTGCAAAAAGACGAGGCGGTTTTGCGAAATTTAAACGAAAATTTGCGAAATCTAAGCTCTATCAGCGACATATACAAGCTCAAATACGACTACGGCAAAACCGAGCTAAAAAACTATCTGGAGGCGCAAAATTCGCTGCTTGAAGGCAGGACCAGCCTGCTAGCTCAAAAATATAAAATTTTGCAAGACGAAATCGGTATCTATAAAGCGACGGCTGGAAAAGCGGAGTAAATTTGACTATGCCGCGCGCCTGATTTGCGTTTTTGGTTTGGGTGCGTTAAATTTGCGCTAAATTTGACGGTAGGCTAAATTTAGCTAGCCGCAAATGACCTTACAAATTTACTCGCGCCGTTTGCCTAGAAAATAAAACAGTCCCGCTAGCGTCGCAAAAAGAGCAAGCATAGACCCGGCGACGATAGC
>NZ_CALIII010000304.1 GCF_938018145.1 uncultured Campylobacter sp. | reverse complement strand
TCCGCAAGTCTCATAAGCCGGAGGTCGGGAGTTCAAGTCTCCCCCGTGACACCAACGAAAAACCCCTCAAAACTCCCTAAAATACGATATTTCATCAAACACAATTATCACAAAACGGTTAAGCATAAAAGCTTTAAATTTGTCAAATCGTCAAAGTTTTGACAAAAGATAGGGCACAGTTTGAGGCACAGCAAAACTCCCGTTTTACGTAGAAATCTGCAATATCTTTTAAATGTTAGGGCACACTAAAATCATTTTTACAAGCACGTTTTTAAACGGATTTTTAAAAGTGATTACGCATTGATATAACATTAGGGGGCGATTTGCCCCATTATCATACCGCCAACGCCCGGTTTCTCCACCCATTGGCATAAATTCTAAACTTTGGATTTTTTTCGATCAGATTGTTGTAGTATTCTAGCTCGGCTCTGTCAAATTCTTTCAGAGCACCCATTGATTTTGTCGGGGCTGTACTATTTTTTGCCACCACCTTTGTTTCTCTCGGCTTGCCTTTGTCTTGATTTTTCTCCGCGACTAACCTTGCCATACCCCGTCTTTGCGCCAAAATTACGATTATTATTTGTTCCTCCCGCCCCACTATTTTTAGCTTTTTCTTGCGCGGTTTTTTGTCTGCCTATCTCATCTGCTAGCTGTTTTTGCTTATTTGGGTCTACTTTTGCGCCGCCAAAGCCCAGTAAACTTCCCGCTTCTACCCAGTTGCCGACTTTATCGTTTTTAAAACTCCAATTGCCAGATTTATTTTTTGATGGACTAATGTCTTTAAAGCCGTTTCTACTTGACCCTCTTGACTGCGCTCTTATAGCTTTTTCTGCCCAGCCCATCGAGCTCGTTTTTTCTGACACTTGCTCGCTGCTACTATTGCTCACACTTGCTTGCATGTTTTGCAAAAACTCTGTCGCAATAGCACCTACATCTACGCTAGGCGCGGTTACGGTCGCATTGAGTTGGTATGAGAAGCTATTTTGTATCTCTTGCACGCTTTGGGTAAGCGCGCTTTTTAGCTCGCTAGCCCAGCCATAGTCATCCCGTTTGTTATAGCCAAAATCTAGCCCTATGCGACCCAACCCTACGCCTAGATTAAACTGCGGGCTATACCCCCGTCTAGGCATATCGTAAATTTTACCGACTTCTATAACATCCACCCTTGCTACGCTTGGCGGCCTAGTTTTATCTACATAAAGAAAATTCTTATCTTGCACTCTATACCCCACTACGTCCCCTTTTTTATTTTCAAGTTCTACATGACTATCAAGTACCCCAAAAGTATCTTTTAAAAACTCCCCAAAACTTAGCGCCCTATCATAGTATGGCGCACCGCTAGCATCAAACCCTTGTATCTCGCCGCCAAATCCAAAACGATTATCAAGCCCCATCGCCACTTCTAGCAGTTCGTTCACTAGTGAGCCGACGGCGAGACTTAGCCCGTACATGCCAAGCAACGACGGCGCTGTTCCCAGTGCGCGCAACCCATAGCTTATCGCGCTTTGCGTAAGTGTACTTTTTAGATCCTCCATCAAGGCTTCGCCTATGTTCGCCGCATTGAATTCGCCGTTAACAAGCCCGTCATAAAGCATCCCTGCCGCCATTCGTCCAAAAACTCCGCCGAACATATACCCTAGCCCCTCGGCTGCGTTTTCAAAACCACTATCCATCGTCATCTCTTGGTAAAATTCCCTAAGCTTTTTATTTATTTCGCCGTGGCTTCGCTCGCCCAACCCCCGCCCGAAATCTTTATTTCGCTCGCTCTCTCGCAGCTGCGCTTTATGCTCTTTCGCGTGATCTGCTACTATTTCGCTAGCGCTTGATATTAATTTGCTCGCGCTTTCTTTGTCTTGATGTAGTATCAAAATTTGCATCGGCATCAGCACAAATTCCACAAAGTCCTCGTTTAGTTCAAGCAACCCTGCAGTAAGAGAAAAAGCCTGGTTAATAAAAAAGCTTCTTAAGTCTGGAGTAGGCAAATTTAAAGCATTGTAGGCGTAACCACCCGCATAGTATCCATCAAGCAGCCCGCCAGCCATAAAGTCGTAAACTCCGCCTGTGTCGGGGTTGGTAATGTTTAAGTAGTCGAAGTTGGTATAGTTCACTTCCTTTTTTCCATCTCGAATTTTATAGGCTTAGTTAAGCCCGGCAAGTCCTCTTTTATTAGCCCGAAAGCCATATCAAAAAACGTTCTGGTCATATCAGCCGGCACTATCATACCACCCGCTTGGTTTTCAGAAATAAACCCACCAAGCGTCGAAGTAGCTTTTATGACGCGGTTATCCTTTACTTGTCTATCGATCGCCTCTTTTTGACTTTTTGCAAGCGCGGTTTCATCGCTTAGTTTTTTGATTTGCGCATCTATTAGCTCATTTTGCTTTTTTAACCCAGTTAGCCTATCAGGCATTCCTTTTTCCAACTCTTCGTTTTTGAGCCTCGCGGTTTTTGTTTGCTCTTTTAGCCCTTTCATTTCCTCATCAAACGTTAGCTCTCGGTATGCGAGCTCCATAGCTTGTGCCATTGCTTGGGCAGTGAAGCTTACGGTTATATTAGCCAAAATAGAACTTATATTTTTTAGCCTCGCCTCATTTGTAATATTAAATTTGTCGTATTGCTCATTTAGATAGTCCACCACTTTCTGATAAGGCGTCGTCGCACTCGTAGTTGCATCAAGCGTGCTTTTAAAAATATCTAAATATGTCTGCCTAAATCTCATCTGCCTTTCGTCGCTCATAATAACCCCTTTCTTTGCTTCTCTAGCCTATTTATTTTTAGGCGGTCAAGGTCTGTTTTTGTGCTGATCTCCGACAAGTTTTCATCTATCGCATCCATGCGCTTATCCGCCCTCTCCATCCTTTGCTCTATGGCTTTGTCTTTTTCCTCTAGCGCGGCTATCTTGTCCATGGCTAGTTTGTATTGATTCGCCGTTGTGCTTTGCAAGAGTAAAAAACTATTTTTTAAAGTTAAAATTTCAGACTTTACGCTATCTATCTCAACCTCAAGCATATCCACTCTTGATTTTAGAGCGTTAAATTCAGGATCGCTAATCGGCATTTTTATTTCCTAGGATTATTTTGCTCATCTTTGCGGCTGCAAGCTTGAGGGCTTGCTCTAGCTCGTATTTGCTGACTTTTTCATCCATGTTGTTTGCCAGTCTCCATATCGTGCTCTCGCCATCTTCCATAGTTTGGATGGCTACCGCTATTCGCTGTTGGCTTTTTTCATCGGCATCGAATATTTTATCGCCGACTTGAATTTTGAGATTTTGTATTTTGCTATCTTGCTCAAGCTTTTTGATATATTTGCTATTGTCTAAAAAAATACTCACGCTGCCGTTTTCGTCGCCCAGCTTTCCATTTTTCCAAGTCCTGCCGTAGACATCCTTTATGTCCACGAGCTCGGCGGCCTTGTCTATAGCGTTCTTAGAAACACAAAAAAAATCCTCGCTGTTTTCAAAAGATGTAGTATAGCCGCTGATTTTTTGGTCTTTTTTTGAAATGAGATAAAACATCACGTATTCCTAAAATAAAATATCGTTATAACGCCCTCGCTAAAGGGCACCATCGCCGGAGCGCCGACAAGCTGAGCAGCCGCGCTTCTGTCGGTAATATAGACTCCGTTTTTATACTTGGTCCTTGCCGCATCCTCGTGCCATTCCATACAGATGAGGGCGTATTGCTCATCGGGATTAAACGACCCCGCCTCTTTGTGAGGGTTTATCGCGCTTATCCCGGCCTTTCTGTAACATCTGATTCTTACTACCGTTCCTTTTTGCTGAATTTGGTCAAACTCAACATTCCCGGTAAACCTTATCTTGTTCCCGACGATCACAAACGGGCTTAGACTTCTGCTTGAGTTTGAAATTCTAAAATTATCCGCCATAATCTCAAATGTCGAAGTTCTGCCCGAGCCGTCGGCATATTGCCAACCGGTGATTCTGTTGCCATCGGTTACTACCGATTTCACCCTGGCCGCCCACTCTTTGGCTTGGGTAGCTATTGCCGAAGCATTGGTGATCTTTATGTCTTGATTATCTACCTTAGTTTTTAGCTGCGTTAGATCACCCGTGATTGAGCTGACCTTGCCGTCCACACTCCGCTTGATTTGGGTTTCTACGTTTTTAGTGATCTCGGTTGCTATACCATAAGCATCTGGCATTGACGCCTTAAGCTGCTCAAATTTTTGAGCTATGGCGGTGTCTGCCGAAGTGTAGGCTTGCTTGATTTGATCTATGCTCGCGCTTATTTCGCCAAATTTTGCATTGATCTTTTTGATGGCCTGCGCTAGAGCTTCGTCATCAGTCGTTATGGCTACGTCGTTGTTTTCTACGATGGCCTTTATTTTTCCGTTGACGGCGAGCAGCTCGCTTTTGGTTTCTTTGATGTCCTTGATGATACCAAGAAGCTTATTTCTCAAATTTACGTCATCAAAGGTATAGTTTTTGTTCATCCAATCTTCGATGATTTGGTCAAGCTCGCTTAGGTAGTCAAAAGGGTTAAATTTGTTGTTTGCGCCGCTACTTCCTCCGCTACCGCCACCTCCACTGCTTCCACCGCTGCCACCGTTTTCATCACATTTTGCATCGGGATTTATGCCCAGAGGAAATACCTCAAGATAGTCGGGCGTCACAAACACATTGGGGTTTAAAAATTCATCTGCCATTACTTACCTCTTACCAACTTCGCCGCGCCGCGAAGTATGTTTAGCTCGTCGTTTGACACTGAGCTTTTGAGCCAGACGGAATAGTTGTGCCACTTACCGCCGCAGCCGAATATATCGCTCACGTCGTTTCTAAAAAACCCGCTTTCTGCCTTATCCCACGCATTAGCGCTCACTTCAATTCTCACTCTACCGCCGTTTACGCTACCTACACCGTTAAGCACCAGCTTTTTATCGTTTCCAACGTTAGTGAAAACCATATCAACGCTCGTGTATTTAGCAGGAAACGCCAAAAGCTTGCGATCCGCGTCGTAGTATTTTATGTCGATGATAAAAGCGCTGCCGATCACAAAGGTTTTATCGTATTTTGCGTTCACCTTACACCGCCAACGCCCGGTTTCTCCACCCATTGGCATAAATTCTAAACTTTGGATTTTTCTCAATCAGATTGTTGTAGTATTCTAGCTCGGCGCGATCAAACTGTTTGTCAAATCGTTCCTCGTCGTATCGGTTTATCGCCGAGAGTGTTTGGTCGCCGACAATGCCGTCATTGACGGCGCCTACGAGTTGTTGTGCGACACGAACGGCGGGCTTTATTCCTACGTTCACGGCAAAAATAAACATTTCATTGCCCTTGACTTGGCTCGCGACTTCATCAAGGCGCATCCTATCCCAATACGCTTCCTTATAAAACTTTCGCACCTCGACGCGCAAATTCTCGCTAGCATAAAGCGCACGGGATATTTTCTCGATGTCGCCGCCGTATGCTACTGCTCCTAATATCTCATCCCAGCCAGCCCAGTGCGGATGCGCATTTTGATAAATACCCATAAACGTCCAACCTTCCTCGGTCGGGTTTTTGTGTAGTGCGTCCTCGGGTTTAGAGAATTCTAGCCTCATCAAAATTTGAAATGCCTCGTTAAAATTTGCCATTTTTAGCTCCTTATGTTAATTTTTTTTAGATTTTTTTAACGCATTTTTCTAACGTGTAAAAATTCTGCTCGAAAAATACGCGTTCTTTATGCTCGCCCTTTTTGCCTATGTTAAAACCCTCAACTGGGCGGTGGTAGCCCATCACCCGGCTGTATACCACGCATTTGGTGCGCTTTTCTTGCAGCCCTTCTAGTATCTCGCTATTTGTCATCTTTCCACTCCTCGTGTCTAAAACTTCCGCCGTAGTCTTGATAGTCGTAGCTATCACTGCCCAGGCTCTCTATCTTTTTTTCTACGGCTTTGTCGATCATCGCGGTAGCCCACTCTGCGCCTCTCCACGCAAAAAATCCGCCGACTGCTAGCGAAAACTTCGGCGTCTGCGTAAAATAAAACGTCGTTTCATAAGCTAGCCAACATACAAACATCGAGCTTGCCGTACCTACAAGTGCGCTTATAAGCCTTTGCGCTCCTTTTTTCTTGCTGCTCGCCATATTAAGTAGCCCGCCGACTAGCCCAACCAAAATAACCCAAAAATAAAGCCCTATCTCCTCTATTACGTTGTCCATTATTGTCCTCTTACATCGTGACTAGCCACATTAGCAAGATTGACAAAACGATCTCGATAATAGCTTTTTTGCTTAGCCAAAATTTCTTAGCTTTAATCACCAGCTCGCTCATCGGCGCACCCTTTTAAAAGTTCCTCGCAGGTTTTGAAATACTCCATTAGCTCCCGCGCACTTTGCGGGTTGTTTGCCTCAAATTTTGGCTTTTCGGGCATTTTCGCAAGGCACGCAACGGGCGTTTTCACTTCTTGATACACGGTTTTTGTGATGATTTGCGGCTCCTTAGACGAGCAACCGCAAAAAATAATCGCCAAGATTATCAACGTGCCGCAAAGAACTACGAAATCACTCTTTAGCTTTATCTCTTTATTTGCTGGCTTCATTTATCAGCTCCTCGTAGTATCTTAATTTTCTCTCACACTCTGCGTCCTTAACCGGCACTTCTATCTTTTTGAATTTCGTCACTACGCGCTCCTGTGTCTTTACGATGTCGGGCGGTTTTACGGACAATGTCTTGATTTTCTCGTTTTGTAAATCAACGCGCATATTGCATTCACCTAAATTTGCCGCATAAATTTGACTTTCCGCCTCTTTGAGGGCTAGCTTGGTCTGTTCTTTTTCTAGCTTGTCCTTGACGTCTTGCGTCTCGGCTTTTGCGCTATCAAGCGCGCCGTTTAAGCGCCAAATTTCAAGCCCAGCGCCACCGAGAGCTATCAGCATTACGACGCCGATGGATATTAGAAATTTGATATTTAAAAAGCCCATTTCACGCTCCTTTCAGCAAATCTACCGCGATGACTACGACCAAAATAACCGTCGCAATAATCACGAATTTCTTTGTGGACGGCTTCATCTTACATTTCCACGAATTCAATTCTATTAATCATATATGATTGGTTGAGATTATAAAGGATCTGCTTTATGACGTCTGCCATACCTCTTTTGCATACAACCTTTTTTAAATTTGGACACGAGTATCCGATATGATTATATACGGCAAAAGTAGCATTCGGTATCACAAGAGTTTCAAGCCTTGGATTTTCCTTAAGACAACTGCCGTTTTGTTCTATTGTTTTTAGTCTTGGCAAAAATAGCTCCTTTGCGCCTATTTGAGAAAAAGCCCCACTCTTGATTTTTTCAATGCTTGGCACAAATACGCTAGAAAGATTAGGACAGTTATAAAAACAATGTACTTCTGTTTCCTTGAGCGCTGGGAAGGATATGGAGGTTATTGTATTATGGCTGTTAAATTGGTTATGATGCAGCTTTTTAATATTTGCCCCCTCGATAATCTGAGAACGTAATAGCTTTTGTGAATATATACCTGGTGGTATCTCGGTAGCAGTTTTAGGTAGCACAACGGTTTTTACGCCGTTTGTTGTTTCGACCAACTCTTCGGATACGGCGTTGCTATTTTCCGGCAGATACGAAAGATATATTTTTGTCGGAGATTGCACGAAGTAACTAAGTAAGACGTCCGAGCCCTTTGGTCTTATACCGTGCATTATACAATCCCCGCCGAAGCTGAAATTTTCCGTCATATTTAGAAGCGCGATATGACCGCTCTTTCCTACGCTACTATCTGAAGCGACTATATCAAGATAGAAATTTCCATTCACGATGAAATTTGTTCCGCTCTGATCGAGGTTGAGCTCTTGCCCAGAAATTTGCACAGCGCCTTGTCCTGGTGCTTCGCCCTTTAAGGAGTACGTACTATCTGCTACTGTTTTCGTGAGGTACTTTTCGGCCTCCACTCCCCCCAGCTTCTCGCTATCGCTAGCTGTAGCCGACGCGCCTAGATAGTTAGTATCCGCGTCGGTTTTTTTGATATACTCGGACAAATCTACTTCCGTTTGCACGAGCTCTTTCAGCTTGCTTACACTAGCCTTCCTCACTAGCTCGCTACCATTTTCAGAGAAAAGCACGGTTGAGTTTGCAGCTAGTGCACCGTCTTCTACGCTAGAGTTTAAATTTAGCCTTGCGGTATTTACCG
>NZ_CALIII010000303.1 GCF_938018145.1 uncultured Campylobacter sp. | reverse complement strand
TAGCCTCTATATCGCTCTTTGCGGCGATTTCATTGTGTACGGCGGCTTTTGTAAAGAGTGACTTTATCGCGCCGGGCACTTCATCCTTAAACTCCGCTGCCAAAGCCTCAAGCCCGCTTTTTTCGTCTTTTAGCGTTTCGTTTTTTAGCGCCTTAAACATACTCGGAGCAAATTTGACCCAGTGCGCGGTCGACGTTATCACGCACGGGCGCGTTAAATTTGCCGCCGCTTTAAAGCATGTAGCCGTGTGCGGATCGACTGCGACGCCTTTTGCCGCCCACTCTTTTATAAATTTCTCGCACTCCTCGTCGCTGCAAAAATCAGCGTCAAAGTCCTCTTTTAGCGCGTCTAGCTCGCTGCTTGAAAGCTCGTAAAAGCCCTCGCTTGCGAGACTATCCATCAGCTCTTTGGTTCTCACGGCGCCGAATTTATCAAAAAGCAGCCTCTCGACGTTTGAAGAAACGAGGATATCCATCGCGGGACTGATCGTCTTAATCAGGCTTTTGCCGCGCAGATCGTATCGCCCCTGCGTGAAAAACTCGGTCAGGATGTTGTTTGCGTTTGAGACGATTTTGATTTTGCCGATTTTCGCGCCCATTTTTTTAGCGTAGTATGCGCCCAGAGCATTGCCGAAGTTGCCACTAGGCACGACGATGTCAAATTCTCCCTTTAGCTCGCCCGTTTTTAGCAGATAAACGTAGGCGTAAACGTGATAGATGATCTGAAACAAAATCCGCCCGAAATTTACCGAATTTGCCGCCGAGAGCGAGAGTCCGGCAGCGCTTAGGCGCTCTTTAAATTTCTCGCTAGCCAGCAGGCTTTTTAGCGCGCGCTGCGCATCGTCGAAGTTGCCCTCGATGCCGATTACTTTGAGGTTTGCGGCGTCTGCGTTTATCATTTGTAGGCGCTGTACCTCGCTCGTGCCGTCTTTTGGATAGAGGCAGACGACTTTGACGCCCGGTGCGTCTGCAAAGGTCTCTAGCGTCGCAGGTCCGGTGTCGCCGCTAGTAGCGCACATTATGAGGTATTTTTCGCCTCTTTTTGCGGCTAGCTCGCTAAGCAGCGCGCCGAAAGGCTGCAGAGCCATATCTTTAAACGCGCGCGTAGGTCCGTGATAAAGCTCGTTTACGTAGAGGTTTTCGCCGATTTTTCGCACCTGCACGGGATTTTGCGGATCGTCAAATCTCTCATACCGCTTCACCGCCCTCTCAAACATCGCCGCATCCGCGTCAAATCCAAATTTCTCTATGATTTTTAGAGCGATTTGTGCGTAGTTTAAATTTACCGCCTCAGCAAAAAATTTATCATCCAGCTGCGGTAGCTGCGTCGGTGCGTAAAGCCCGCCGTGAGCGGAGCTAGGGCTAAGTAGCGCCTGGCTAAATTCCACGCTTTTTAGGCTCTCGCCCGCACTCGCTCTAGTTTGAAATAGCTTCATTTGCTTTCCTTTTTTATCCATTTTTTGTATTTTTTACTAGCTTTATCCGCCTTAAAAGCCACAATCTCAGGCAGCTCGTAGTCGTGATGTTTCGCGATAAATTTAGCGATTTTTTTAAATTTAACCGCGGTTTTTATGAGTAAGACCCGCTCCTTTTCATCCTTTATCTCGCCGTCCCAAAAATAAACGCTATTTGCCTTAAAAACGCTGACGCAAGCGGCAAATTTAGCTTTTACGAGCTTTTTGGCTAGAGTTTTAGCCGCAGACTTGTCGGCGCAAGAAGTTAGTACGAATTTCATTAAAGCATCCTAAAAATTTTTAGGAGATTATAGAATTTTCTCTTTGATAATTCGTTTAAATTTATCCGCCAGCGTCGTTTTTAGCGCGATGACGGAGAGCGGCAGGCCAAACTCCTCCATCTTTACGGCGTCTTTTCGCGTGACCAAAAGCGAGGTCGCGCCGTAGCGCTCTAGGATACTCGCTAGCTCGTCCCGCGAAAACGCGTAGTGATCGGGATATATCTCGCGCCTGATGCAAAGCCTAAAATAAGGCTCCAGGCGCTGCGGATTTGCGATAGCGGTCACCAAAACCATCTTTTTAGTTTGATTTATGATTTCGCTCGCACGAGTAAAATCCTCGCCCTCTTTTACGACGTAGTCGGCTTTGGCGTAAAATTTGCTCGGGTAGCGATACGCGCCGCTAGGCAGGACGAAATCAAAATAAGGCTTTGCCGATGGGCGGATCAGGACGTTAAATTTTTTGATGTGAAATTTACCGAAGCCGTCATCTAGCAGCACGTACTTTGCGCCCATTTTTTTGGCTTCTTTTATCGCGATATCGCGGTTTTCGCTCACGATGACGTTTGCGTTTTTTACGCTTTTTGCGTACTCCATCGCCTCGTCGCCGCTAGCCGTGACGCCCACTAAAATTTCGCCCGAGATAGCGACTTTTATGAGTCCTTTTGAAGCTCTACCGTAGCCTCGTAACACGACGCAGCCGCCCTCAAATTCGTTTAATATAGCAATGCCCAGCGGCGTCTTTCCGCTGCCGCCTAGGGTTAAATTTCCGATGCTGATAATCGGGATGTCAAAATCTAAAGCTTTGCTAAATTTGGACTTTAAAGTCACGCCCGCGCAGTAAATCCAGCTAAGCGGCAAAAGCGCGATAGCTAGGCACTTTTGCCACAAATTTGGAGAGTAAAAATACTCCTGCGCAAAGGCGTAAATTTTCCTTTTAAACACGCGTTTTGGCTACTTCTCGCACGCTCTCGCAGATATAGGCGACCTCTTCGTCGCTAAGCGCGTTGTAAACGGGCAGCGAAAGCACCTGCTGATAGGTTTTTAGCGCATTCGGGAATGAATTTACCTTAAGCCCGTATTTGCTTTTATAGTAGCTTAAAAGGTGCATCGGTTTGTAGTGAAGCGCCGTGTGGATGCCGCGCTCTAGCAGCTCCTTGGCAAACCCGTCGCGGTTTTTGTCGATCTTGATGATGTACTGGATATAGACGTGGTCGCGCTTTTTGATCGGTAGCGAGACGTGCGGGCAGCCTGCGAGCTCTTTGTCGTAGATGGCGGCGATCTGTCTGCGCCGAGCGATAAATTTATCCGTTTTTTCAAACTGCGCCACCGCATACGCTGCGCAAAGCCCCGTTAGATCATACTTCACGCCGATATCTACGACGTCGTAGACGTAGCCTAGGTTGCCGTCTTTATCTATGCCGCCATTCACGATCGCGTGGTTTCGCAGCAACCTAGCGCGCTCGGCGATGGCATCGTCGTCCGTCAGCATAAAGCCCGCCGTTGCGATCGGGTTTGTGAGCTGCGAATGCACGTTAAAGCAAGAGATAAGCGAGCGGTCATCAGAGCCGATTTTTACGCCGTTATAGGTTAGGCCGACGGACTTACCAGCGTCATCGAGCACCTTTACGTCGTACTCCTGCGCGATAGCGTAGATCTCGTCCATATCCGACGCCTGCCCTCCGACGTGGTTTACAAAGATACCTTTTAGCTTTTTGTGATTGTGCACTTTTAGCGTATCTCGCAGCGACTGGGGATTCATGTTGAAGTCGTCTTCGTTGATGTCAACAAATATCGGCTCAGCGTCAAAATGCCTGATCGCCTGCGCCACGCTCGGAGTAGAGTTTACCGAGCAAATGATCTTGTCACCGCGTTTTAGATCCATCGAACAAAGCGCCAAATGGTGAGCGGCGCTGTTGTTATTGGTCGTAACGGCGTGCTTTACGCCAAAATACTCCCTAAGCTCGGACTCCAGCCTCTCCACGATCACCGAACCGTGGTCTTTTAAGGCTTCTTTGATGAGCGTAATCTCGGCCTCGTCGATAGTAGGTCTATAAAACGCTATCTCTTCCATTGTGCCTCCTTGTTTTTTTATTTTTATCTTACCTTGAATTACGTTTCTTTTTTAATTTACTTTTTCACCGAATTTACGGCGGTTTTTATCATCTTGCCGTTTTTGGCAAATTTGATGCTCATGGCTAGCGTAG
>NZ_CALIII010000302.1 GCF_938018145.1 uncultured Campylobacter sp. | reverse complement strand
CTGAGATACTTTAACGTCTATGGTGCTAGGGAGTTTTATAAAAACAAAACCGCCTCGATGGTGCTGCAGTTTGGTCTGCAAATTTTAAGCGGAAAAAATCCGCGCCTCTTTGAGGGTAGCGACAAAATCAAGCGCGACTTCGTCTATATAAAAGACATCGTGCAAGCAAATTTGCTCACTCTAAACGCTGCTAGCGGCGTGTATAACGCGGCAACTGGCATAGCAAGAAGCTTCCAAGAGATCGTGGATATCTTACAGCGCGAGCTAGGGTCAAATTTGCCTTGCGAATACATCCCAAACCCGTACGCGCGCTCATATCAGTTCCATACGCAAGCCGACATCGAGCCGACCAAAAAGGCGCTAGGATACGAGCCTAAATTTAGCCTAGAAGAGGGCATAAAAGACTACGCGGCCGAGATAAAAAGGATATATGAGGAAGAGATAAATGCGTGAAGTACGTGCTTTAGTCGTGGGCGATCTGATGCTCGATCACTACATCTGGGGCAGCTGCGAACGTATATCGCCCGAAGCTCCCGTGCAGGTGGTAAAGATAAAAAACGAAACCAAACGCCTAGGCGGAGCGGGCAACGTGGTGCTAAATTTGCTCTCGCTAGGCGCAAAAGTGGGCGTCATGAGCGTGCTCGGAGACGACGAGACGGGCGACGAGATAGAGCGGATATTGTGCGAGCAGGGCGCTAGGGCTGAGTTTATAAAAAGAGAAAAAGGGCGCACGAGCTCGATAAAAAGCCGCGTGATGGCGACGCATCAGCAAGTCGTGCGTATCGATAAAGAAAGCGTCGAAGCCGTAACGTGCGAGGACGAGCTGGCGGCAAATTTCGCCCGCGCGCTAGAGAGCTACGACGTCGCGCTGCTATCTGACTACGGCAAGGGCGTGCTGACGCCTGCGCTGTGTCAAAAGCTGATAAAGGCATGCGCGGATGCGGGTAAGCCCGTACTCATCGACCCAAAGGGCGCGGACTACTCGAAATATAAGGGTGCCACGCTACTAACGCCCAATAAAAAAGAAGCGGGCGAGGCCGTGGGCTTTAAAATAGAAAACGACGAGCAGCTTTTTACCGCGCTAAATTTGCTAAAAAACGAGCTAAATTTGACCCATTCGCTAATCACGATTTCAGAGGAGGGCATCGCGCTTTTAGAGGACGCTCAGGCGGTTAAATTTCCCGCTCTGGC
Organism: uncultured Campylobacter sp.; assembly: GCF_938018145.1. Taxonomy (GTDB): domain Bacteria; phylum Campylobacterota; class Campylobacteria; order Campylobacterales; family Campylobacteraceae; genus Campylobacter_A. Next base: position 1,552 of record NZ_CALIII010000302.1, on the reverse strand, counting down.
AAAAGAGGTCTTTGACGTCACGGGCGCGGGAGATACGGTGCTAGCGACGCTGGGCGTGATGCTGGGCGCGGGCGAAGGCATCAAAAAGGCGATCGAGACGGCAAATTTAGCCGCCGCGGTCGTCGTGGCCAAGGTCGGCTCGGCAACGGCAAGCTTTGAGGAGATAAACGAGCTCGTGCGCCGTAAAAACGCGGCCGGCTTTGAGGAGAAAATCAAAAGCGCGGACGAGCTAGCCGCGACGCTGGCAAACCGCGGCGAAAAGCGGCTGGTTTTTACAAACGGCTGCTTTGATATCCTGCACGCGGGGCACGTGAGCTATCTGGCTAAGGCGCGGGAATTTGGCGATATACTAGTCGTCGGGCTAAACTCCGACGCCTCGGTGCGTGCGCTAAAAGGCGACGCTCGCCCCGTAAACGCGCAGGCTGATCGCGCTACCGTGCTGGCGGCGCTTGGGGCGGTTGATTACGTGACGATATTTGACGAGCTCACGCCTCTAAATTTGATCGAAAAACTACGCCCCGACGTGCTCGTAAAGGGTGCCGACTACGAAGGTAAAGAGGTCGTCGGCAGTAGCGTAGTAAAAGACGTGCGGCTAGTGGAGTTCGTAGCGGGCAAAAGCACGAGCGCGACGATAAAAAGGATAAAAAATGAAAACTGAAGATATGATAAAAAGCGAGCTAGAGGGGCATCTAGCCACGATAAAGGCGACGTTTGCGCTGGAAGCGGATATCAAAAAAGCCTGCGAAACGGCGGTAGCGACGCTAAAGGCGGGCGGTAAAATTTTGCTTTGCGGAAACGGCGGAAGCGCTGCAGACGCGCAGCACATCGCAGCCGAGCTAACGGGTCGCTACAAAACCGAGCGCGGCGCGCTAGCGGGTATAGCTCTAACGACCGATACCTCCGCGCTCACGGCGATCGGCAACGACTACGGATATGAGTTTGTTTTCTCGCGTCAGCTGGAGGCTCTGGGCCGCGAGGGCGATCTACTCATCGCGATCTCTACTAGCGGAAACAGCGGCAACGTCGTAAAAGCGCTCGAGCTAGCGCGAAAAATCGGTATCAAAACGATCGGGCTAAGCGGCCGCACGGGAGGCGCTATGAACGAGCTTTGCGAGCTAAATTTGGTCGTGCCGTCAAACGACACGCCGCGCATCCAAGAGATGCACATAATGATAGGGCATATCATCTGCCAAGCTATCGACGATGCGTTTTAGGCTAAATTTAAAAGCATTTGCGGCGGCGGAGTCAAATTTGGCTCGCCAAGCCGCTCTATAACTCCGCCTAGCGCGCAAGCAAATTTAATCACCCATGAAAACCCAACCTCCAGCCTACGCCGTCATCGATCTAAAGTCCTTCTACGCCTCGGTCGAGTGCGTTGAGCGAGGGCTTGATCCATTTGAGGCAAATTTAGTCGTCGCAGACTCTAGCAGGGGCGAAGGCAGCGTCTGTCTAGCCGTTAGCCCAGCCCTCAAAGCTCTTGGCGTAAAAAACAGATGTAGGCTGTTTGAAATCCCTAAAAATATCAAATATATAATCGCGCCGCCCAGGATGC
>NZ_CALIII010000301.1 GCF_938018145.1 uncultured Campylobacter sp. | reverse complement strand
ATGGGCAATGACGTAACTATCATGCTTTGCAGCGAGAGAGGCGAATTTGAGCTAAACGCATTTGAGCCGGGCATCGCTTACGCGCTATTTAACTCGATCTTTATCCTTGAAAACGCAATGAAAACCCTAGCCGAAAAAGCTATCAAAAAGCTAACCGCAAATCCTGAGGCATGCTTAAAATCAGTGCTTGGCTCAGTCGGTATCGTGACTGCGTTTAACCCATACATCGGCTACGAAAAATCTGCAAGCATCGCTAAAGAAGCGTTGCAAACAGGCAAAGCCGTAGGCGATATCTGCTTGGAGAGAGGATATTTGAAAAAAGAGGAGATAGACAAGATCTTAGAACCTAAAAATATGCTAAACCCTCACATGGGCAAATAATTGAGCAAAAGTCTTAAAGCGCCGAAGTCAAATTCGGCGCCTTTTAAATTTAGTAAGTAAAAAATCTAATACAAGGAGTTTTCCTATGGATATAATGCTGATTTTACAGATTATAGTCCTACTCGGAGGTATCTACCTAGGCGTTAGGCTAGGCGGTATGGGCGTGGGTTACGCCGGTGGTCTTGGCGTCGTTATTTTGGCGATGCTTGGTATGAAAGTGGATATGAAAGATATCCCGATGGACGTTATTTTAATCATCGCGTCCGTTATTTCAGCCATCACTGCGATGCAAGTCGCGGGCGGACTTGATTATTTGGTTCAGGTCGCATCTAAAATTTTGCGCAAGAACCCAAAACAAATCAACTACCTAGCGCCTATCGTTACGTATCTTCTTACGATCCTAGCAGGCACAGGTCACACTGCGTTTTCTATGATCCCTGTTATCGTAGAGGTTGCTAAAACGCAAAACATCAAACCTAGCGCGCCTCTTGCGCTTTCTGTTGTTTCATCTCAAGTAGCGATCACCGCTAGCCCTATATCTGCGGCTTTCGTTGCTATGACCGGCGTTTGCGAGCCTCTTGGCGTTAGCTATCCGATGCTACTTTTCATCTGCATATCTACTACTTTCGTAGCTATGATCATTACGGCCTTTATCGTAAATAAATTTTACGATCTTGACCTCTCAAAAGACCCTATCTATCAAGACAGACTTGCTAGAGGCGCGGTTTCGGAGATAAAAGAGGTAGAGTATCAGGCGCTAAAACCTTATGCGAAAAGATCGGTTGCGATATTTGCCGTCGGCGTTTTAGTCGTCGTTTGCTATGCGCTCGTTATTTCAAAGAGCCTTGGCATCGTGGCAAAACCTATCCTTTCTAGAGACGCTGCTATCATCAGCTTTATGCTTACTATTGGCTTCCTTATCGCTACGCTTTGTAAGGTCGACACTAGCAAATTGCTTTCAACCAGCACTTTCCAAAGCGGTATGAACGCGTGCATATGCGTCATCGGTATCGCATGGCTAGGCACTACTTTTGTAAACGGCCACATCGATAGCATCAAAGAGGTAGCTAAAAACGTCGTTACGCAGTATCCGTTTATATTAGCCGTCGCGCTATATTTCCTAAGCTGCTTGCTATACTCTCAAGCCGCAACCACTCGCGTTATGATGCCTGCGGTCGCTGCTGCGCTAGGTATGACTACGCCTGAAAACTCAGGTCAAATTTGGATCCTAGTCGCTTCATTTGCCGCTGTTTCAGGACTATTCGTACTTCCTACGTATCCTACGACTTTGGGCGCTATCGCTATGGACGATACGGGAACGACTAGAGTCGGTAAATTCGTATTTAACCACTCATTCTTCGTGCCTGGCACCATCATGGTTGCTCTTTCGGTTGCGCTAGCATTCCTCATCGCTCCTGTTCTTCTCTAAGAATTTTGAGCTAAATTTAGCCGAGACTTCGCTCTCGGCTTTTTTAAATTTAAGGACTTTTTCATGAAACGAATCGGAATTTTAGGCGGTATGGGACCGCTAGCTACGATAGATCTATACGCTAAGATCGTAGAACTCACAAACGCCGCAAAAGACCAGGACAACATCCCTATCGTGATCGATAACTATCCTCAGATCCCGGACCGCACGGCGTATATCCTGCACGGAGGCGAGGATCCGTTTCCTTTTATGAAAGAGTCCGCGACGAGGCTCAAAAACGCGGGCTGCGAGGCTATCTGCATAGCTTGCAACACGGCTCACTTTTTTGCCAAGCGCCTAACGGATGAGTGCGGCGTAAATATCCTGCACATCGCTAAAATCGCGACCGCGTCGATAAAGTCGAATTTCCCGCACGCTAAAAAGATCGCCGTCATCGCCACCACCGGCACGACCGCGGCTAAAATTTACGAAAACGAGCTGATCGCCGCAGGCCTAGAGTGCGTAAAAATCCCCGAAAATTTGATGACAAACATCATGGACTGCATTTACAAGGGCGCAAAAGCAAACAAGCTAAAAGAGTACGTTGAGCTCTTTAACGACACGATCGCGGCTATCGAGGCTGATGCGTATATCGCGGCTTGCACGGAGATACCGCTATTTTTGCCGTACGCGACGAAAAAAGATAAATTCGTAGACGCTACCCTCGAGCTTGCTAAAGCAGCCGTCAAATTCGGCCTAGAAAAATAATCAAATTTGCGTCTAATCGGCGCAAATTTACCCCCTCTTAAAACAAATTTTTATAAAATCCAAGCTAAATTTAAAGGATAAACGATGAAATTTGGCGAATTTAAAAATGCAAAAACTTTGAGCCTGGCAAGCCTGCTTTGCGAGCAAAATCCGCAGCTAGCGGAGCAGATAAAGCAAAATGAGTTTTTATATATTTCTTGCTTTGAGGATAAAATTTTAGGCACTGAAAATCTCGTTCGTTGCGAGATCGGATCGGCTAGCTACGTGCTGGCTTTGCTTTGCAAATACTCGCTTGACGCGGCTAAATTTGACGAGCAAACGCGCGAATATTTTGAGGGGCTTGACGAAGGATACCTAAGCGGCGAGTGCAACGTCGGCGAGGAGGAGTTTGAGCAGATCGCGGAGTTTTTAGAGGAGTGCGAAAATATCGTGATCGATAGCTCCTTTTTAGCTCATGCTGACGCGAAAAATATATTCGAGTTTTTGCAAATGCTCGGTAAAAACGTCGTTTTGTCTGACGCAGAGCAGGGTGAGTTTAAAACGGACGGCAAGCTAACGCCGTTAAAAGAACCTGAGAGCTTTGACGGTAGCGTCGTGTTTTTTATGGATGAGGCGGGCGGTTCAAATTTGAGCGATGAAACGAAAGAGCTAATCGGCTCGGCGTCGTTTGCTGCGGCCGCAAAGGTAAAAGACGGTGATATAGTGAGCGTGCAGGCTAATGGCGCCGACGTTGTGGCTAAATTTAAGCTAGAGCCGCAGATGAAGGGCACGGTCGCGCTTTGTAGGGCGAAATTTAGCGGATACGCCTTTAAGCTGGTTAAAATCGTAAAAACGGCACAGTAGCTAGCAATTTGGCGGATAGATTTATCTGCCGAGGCGCGCTACACTAAATTTAATCTCAAAACTCGGCGTTATAACGTCAAATTTGACTCATAGAGCATGGTTTTTGGATGGAGGGGCGGGTAAAATTTGGCTGCCGAACTAAAAAAATTAGCCCGCCAACCGCGCTCTTTAAAATCAAAATTCTATCGGTATGCCAAAGTTAAATTTAGGCTAAATAAAATTTTATCCAAATGCGCGAAATTTAGTAAAAAAATCGCCTCAAAAGCGCGTAATATTCGCTTTTATAGCGCTTTTTAAACGAAAAAGGGTATAATGGCCGCATGAGAAAATATTTTTTGCTTTTTTTACCGATTTTGGCGTTTTCTTTTAGCCTGAGCGTAAATTCGGGCGCAGAGGACGGCAGGCCATACACCGTGATAAACATCAGCGACGAGAAGGGACTCGTTTGTAAAGAGGAGATCCTCGCCTACGACCGCAAGCTGTATTTTTGCGACGTTGCCGGCGGCGCACTGCCGAAGGTCGACGATAAAATTTTAGCCCTGGCTGAAGTGAGATTTCGCGAGGAAAAGAGCGGCATGCGTATCTACGTCGTGCCGCGCGCGAGCTCGCGTTTGATCTCGTCTAGCGAGCCTCTTTACGGCGCATCCGCAGTGCCGTTTAGTAAAAACGGCGGCGCAGCCAAACGCCACGCCATCGTGATAGATCAAAATTTAAGCGAATTTAAAAAACAAACAAACGCGGGGATAAATTTCGCCCCGATATTTGAGCAGATGACCGCGCCTAGTGTCGGACCGCTCGATCTAAACAAAGCCCCGATAGAAAGCGGCGATAGCAACGACATAAATATGTACCTAGATGTGAAAAAAAGCTACGACGCCAAACGCTACGACGACACGATAGCGACGATCCAGACGGCGCTAAGGCGCTATCCAAACAGCATTTTTGCCAGCGAGTTTTTGCTATACAGACTGCGCGCTTTGGATAAAATTTTAGACTCGCAAAATAGCTTCGAAGGTCTTGGCGCGGCGGATGTCGCGAGCGAGGGGCGCGCGTGGATGAGGCGGTTCGTGTCGGACGAAAACTATCCCGAGGTGCTCTATCTAGTGACAAAAGCTTACCTTAGGCAGGAGCTCGTTAGTGACGCGAACTACACGCTAGACATTCTCATGAACGAGCATCCAAACTCAAATTTTACCAAGCTAGCCGTCCTTGAGTTTGCCGACAGGCTCTACGTCACGGGCAGGCAGGACGAGGCGGTAAAGATGTACGAGGACGTGCTGTACTCGGCGCAGACGCTAGACGTCGCTAGCCGCGCGGCTCTGAGCCTCGTGCAGGGCAGCATCGACAAGGCCAAATTTGACCGCGCCAAGGACTTTATGCTCAAAATTTTAAACAAAAATCAAGAGTACCTGCTAAACGACGCGTCCAAGCTAACGACGCTGGCTGGGGTATTTCACGAGAAAAATATGGACGATATCGCCGCGAGAATTTATGAAATTTTACTCGCCCGCTTAAACAAAAACGACGATGATTACGAAACCGTGCTAAAAAATCTAGGAATCGCGCTAACAGGCACGCCTGACACGCAAAAAGCCTACGAATACCTAAAAAGGTACCAAAGCGAGTTTGCAGACGGGCAGTATGCCGCCATCGTGCAAAATGCGCTAGATAAGCTATTTTTCGCTAGAAACGACGAGAGCAACGCGACAAAGCTACACGATCACTACGACGCGCTCATCGAAAAATACGGCAAAACGGACGTCGGCGCCAAGGCGCTAAAAGAGCAGGTCGCGCTCTATCTAAAAGAGCGCAAATTTGACTCCGTCCTGCGCTATACCCAGGCTGTGCACGATCTAAACGATACGGACGCTAGTGCGGTCTTGGATCAGGCGGCGCTAAATTTAGCGAGTGAAGCCATCCGTCAAAACGACTGTGCTACGGCTGTAAATTTGACAGAAAACTACGGCGTAGGCGAGAAAATCGGGGCTAAATTTAAGCTCTTTGACTGCTATATGCGCCTCTCTCGTTTCGCCGCCGCGCACGAGCTCGCCTCGCAAAATATCTCGACGCCCGACATGCTCGACCGCGTGGAGTGGCTCATCAAACTAGCCTCCGTTTTGATAAAGACGCAGAAGTATAACGACGCCTTGCGCGTGGCCGACGAGGCGCTGGCTATCGCGTCTAGGCAGGAGTACGCCGACGTCTCGCCCGTGCTTTTTTATAGATTTGAGGCGCTGATGGGGCTAGGTAGGCTCACCGACGCCGCCGCGACGATAACGGCCGTCGAGACGCTACGCAAAAACGACTTTAAGGTCATCGAACTCTACGACCGCATGGCTGAGGCGACGTACGGCGCGAACGACTTTTTAAACGCGTCGGTTTACGCTAAAAAGGCGATCGACCTACAAAAACGCCTACATATCGCCACTTTTAGCCCGAAAATCGACTTTGAGTACATCGGCTCGCTAAGTAAGCTAGATAGACTAGGCGAGGCTTTGCAAGCCGCGCGAGAACTCGTAGATACGCGCCTAGATCCCGAAAACAGGCTGCGCGCGCTAGCTCAGATCTCGGAAATCTACATCAAACTAAAACGCGAAAGCGAAGCAAAGCCGTATCTGCAGGAGTGCGTCGGCTCAAATTTGCAAAGCTCATGGAAGGCCATCTGCGCCGAGCAGATGAAGCTCGTAGAATAATTTATCCTTTTGCTTTTTAAACCCGCTCAAATTTAGCCGGGAAGCTCGGGTTAAATTTGAGTCTGATCGCCGTAAATAGGCGGTACGCTTTTAACCATTGCGCTAGGCCTTAGCTCGTGCGGGACGCGGCGCTATCTTTTTATCCGCAGATATTTTACGGCAAACGGGTCAAATTTAAGTTGATTTTCTTTGTCATTGCTTGATTAAATTTGCCAAGCGGCGGCAAAACGTAAAATTTTCAAAATGCGGCTATGTCTTTGAAACCAAATTTAATCCCCAAATTTAGGCGCTTTACTACGTCAAGTTTGATATAATTTCTAAAATAAGCGCTTGCAAAAGGAGCTAGCCGTGAACGCAAAATTTCAAGCCGAGATGAAAGAGCTGGACGAGAAATTTGCCGCAATCTCTGAGGATGCAAAAAGGCGGTATGATAGGCATAGGTTTATCAGGCGGGCGACTATGACGTACTGGTCGTCGACGTTTGCCGTTTTTTATCTTTTTTCGATCCTAGCGTCGTATATGGAGTCGTTTTTTATAAGCAACGGCATAGAATTGCCACCTGAAATTTTTAGCTATATTCGGGACGCTGTGATGATAGTTGCGCCTATTTTCTGGACGATTTATGTTTTAAAACGAGATAAAACCAAGCGATACAGCTATCTTTTCGTGAGGGATCAGTGGGATAGCTTCCTGGCTTTTAGGATAGAAAATTTTGCCAGCATAGTCCTGATTTTATATCCGATTTTGCTTATTATCGGGTCGTTTTTTGTGAAGGATAGCGGCAGCGGATATGCCGCTTATGGATTTTTATACGGCTTTGCCGTAGCTCCGATTTGCTTGC
>NZ_CALIII010000300.1 GCF_938018145.1 uncultured Campylobacter sp. | reverse complement strand
CCGACCTTGTCGCCGCCCGTTAGGATATCGTCTTTTAGGGCGCTCACGACGGCAGCGATGTCGGAGTCGGTGATTTGTTGTCTGCTGTAGGGTATCATTTTTGTCCTTTTTGCGCTTTCGGCTTGTCTTTTTCCGCTATACGTCGTTAAATTTAAAATTTTCTCGGTCACGTATTTTATATACGCTCCCTCGCAAATTTTAAATTTGCCTCGTCTAGCGAAAAAAATACTTCGCCCCGTTTTTTATAAATTTTATACGCTTAACTCAAATTCTGGCTAAATTATTTACTTGTCTCAATCATCTCTAAAAGTCCGTCTTTACCTAGCCAAATTTTATTTTTATCCGAGCTGTACTCGAAATTTTCCTCCACGAGATGCCCTTTTTCGCCCAGCGCGTTTATGCTAAAGTCGTCGTCTTTGCTCGTAAATTTGATCGACGGGCTGATCACGTAGTGGTCGTCAAACTCGTACGTTAGGTGCGCGTCGTCCTTGCCGACCATGACCTCGTGCATCTTTTCGCCAGGGCGGATGCCGATTATTTTTACGCCAAGTTGCGGCGCCATGGAGCGAGCAAGCTCGATCATCGTCATCGACGGGATTTTTGGGATGAAAATTTCGCCGCCCTTCATGCGCTCAAAGTTTTTAAGTACGAAATTTACGCCTTGCTCAAGCGTGATCCAAAACCGCGTCATATCAGCGTGCGTGATCGGTAGCTCTTTTACGCCTTCTGCGATCAGCCTCTTAAACAGCGGCACGACCGAGCCGCGAGAGCCCACGACGTTGCCGTAGCGAACGACGCTAAATCGCGTTTTTTTACTACCGGCGATGTTGTTTGCCGCGACGAAAAGTTTATCGCTGGCAAGCTTGGTCGCGCCGTATAAATTTACCGGGTTGCACGCCTTGTCGGTCGAGAGCGCGATGACCTTGCTCACGCCGCACTCTAGCGCCGCGTCGATGACGTTTTGCGCGCCGTTGACGTTGGTTTTTATGCACTCCATCGGGTTGTATTCCGCGATCGGTACGTGCTTCATAGCCGCTGCGTGTATCACGTAGTCGACGCCGTTCATCGCGGTCATTAGGCGCTTTTCGTCGCGCACGTCGCCGATGAAAAATCGCATGGCGGGGTCTTTAAAAACCTGTGCCATCTCGTACTGTTTGAGCTCGTCGCGAGAGTAGATTACTAGCCTTTTTGGCTTAAATTTGGAGAGTAAAATTTCAGCGTATTTTTTGCCAAACGACCCGGTGCCGCCGGTGATGAGAATGGATTTTCCGTTAAACATTTATTTTTGCCTTTCGCGGCTCGTTTTTTCGCCGTACGTCGTAAATTTAAAATCGTTCGATCGCGCATTTCATATACGTTCCTTCGCAAATTTTAAATTTGCCTCGTCTAGCTAAAACGGTTCGCCGTTTATTTAAATTTTATTCAGCCGGAGCAAAAACCGTGCCTTAAATTTGATTCAAAATTTAGCTCGTTAAATTTGTTTAGGTGCGGTATTTTTGCTTTTACTTCAAAATCCTAGGCAACGTAATGCCCTCCTGCGCCTGATACTTGCCCTTTTTGTCCGCATACGTCACCTCGCACGGCTCGTCGCCCTCGATAAACAGCACCTGCGCGATACCCTCATTTGCGTAAATTTTAGCTGGCAGCGGCGTCGTATTTGATATCTCGATCGTGATGTGCCCCTTAAATCCAGGCTCAAAAGGCGTGACGTTTACGATGATGCCGCAGCGAGCGTAGGTGCTTTTGCCTAGGCAGATGGCTAGCACGTTATCTGGCATGTTAAAATACTCGATCGTGCGCGCTAGAGCGAATGAATTTGGCGGGACGATGCACACGTCGCCTTTAAAATCCACCACGTTTTTCTCGTCGAAATTTTTTGGATCAACGACGGTGCCGCCGATATTCGTAAAGATTTTAAACTCGTCGCCCACGCGGATATCGTAGCCGTAGCTAGACACTCCGTAGCTAACCACGCCGCGTCCGACTTGCTCCTCGGCAAACGGCACTATCATCGCCTTTTCGTGCGACATTTTGCGTATCCAGGCGTCAGATTTTAGCCCCATTTTTTACCTTTATTTTAAATTTGCGCGATTATAACATAATTTAAATTTACCTAAAATTTGAGCATGCATTCCCGCTATTTGCTAAAGTCAAATTTGAAAACTCGGTTTATTATTTTGTGCAGTTATAAATAATACCAAAATATTTTTCTTATACTTTAAATATGATTTATCTCAAAAATTTAATAAATAATAAGCTTTACGGGGGTACAATTTCATTTAACAAATACCTTCAAAAGGAGCAAAAATGAAAATCAAGTCTTTGGCGCTTATGCTTTTAGGCGTTAGCGCTTATGCGCATTTTGGTATGGTCGTACCGTCAAATTCGACCGTGGACGACGAAAAAGAGGCAAATTTACAGATTACTTACAAATTTACCCATCCTTTTGAGGGCGATATGATGAACCTGGTCCTTCCAAACGAGGCGGGCGTTTTCGTAAACGGCAAAAAAGAGGCGATAAAAGGCCTAAAAGAGCTTAAAGAGGATAAATTTAGCTACTTTACGGCTAGCTACGACGTAAAAGAGCCCGGCATTTATCAGTTTTATATGGATCCAAAGCCCTATTTCGAGCCTGCGGAGGATAAATTTATAAGGCATATAACAAAAACCGTCGTCGATGCCTACGGCTACGGAGAGGGCTGGGATAAACCGGCTGGACTAAAAGCCGAGATAGTGCCGCTAACGCGTCCGTATGGGCTTTATAAGGGTAATTTGTTCTCAGGCGTGGTTTATTATAAAGGAAAACCCGCTAAAAACGTAACCGTCGAGGTAGAGTACTATAATACCAAAGGGCTAAAAGCTCCGTCCGATGCGCACGTAACTCAGGTCGTAAACACCAACGAGCAGGGCGAATTTAGCTTTGCGATGCCGCTTGAGGGCTGGTGGGGATTTGCCGCACTCATCGACGACGATCAAAAGATAAAACACGAGGGCAAAGAGTATCCAGTGGAGCTTGGAGCCGTCATCTGGGTGCAAACTAAAGAGTATAAATAAATGCACATTAGCGAAGGCGTTTTAAAACCCGAAATCATCGTGCCTTGCTCGGCCCTTTGCGTTGTTTTGGTCTCAAGCTTGATTTACAAGCTAAAAACGAGCGAGATACCCAAAGTTGCCGCCGTCAGCGCGATGTTTTTTATGGCGTCTTTTATCCACGTGCCCATCGGCGTTACCTCGATACATCTCGTGCTAAGCGGCCTTGCGGGGGCGTTTTTGGGCGCAAATGCGGTCTTGGCTATTTTTATCGCTCTCTTTTTTCAGGCCTTGCTTTTTGGTTACGGCGGACTTAGCGCGCTTGGCGTAAATTTACTGATCATCGCCTCTCCGGCGCTTCTTAGCCCATATCTTTTAAAGCTATCTTTTAAGCGATATAGATCGTTTTTTTGGTTTTTGATCGGGTTTTTGCCTATACTTTGCTCTTCGGTTTTGCTATCCTCGGTTCTTGTTTTAAACGGCAAAGAGTTTGCGCCCGTGGCCGCGCTCGTTTTTACTTCAAATTTAGCCCTTATGGCGCTTGAGGGGATCATCTCGCTTTTTGCGCTTTCTTTTATTTATAGGGTTAAAAAGGATCTTTTGATTTGCTAAAAATACTTTTAATCATGCTTTTTGCAAGCATCCTAAACGCGCACTCTCTAAAAGGCTTTGCAAAGCAAGATGGCGAATTTATCGAGATAAAAAGCTATTTTTACGGAAATTCCCCTTGTAAAAACTGCCCCGTAGCTTTTATAAAAGATGGCACCCAGATAGCAGGCGCGCAAACTGATGAAAACGGCTTTGCCAGAGCTAAAATCCCCGCAGATGAATTTGAAATCCTGATCGACGGCGGACTAGCACACGAAAAAAGGATCAAATTTACCGCAAACAAAGACGAGCTAAAAAGCGCCGAAAGTAACGCGTCAAACGATGTATCAAAGGTCAAATTTGACGAAAGCGAGGAGGATTTTGGGGCTTACGCGCTTAAATTTATCCTTGCGTTTTTGGGAATCGGGCTGTTTTTTGGCGGAATTTATCTACTAAAAAGAGGCAAATGAACATATCTGTTTTACTCGTTTGTTTTACTTTTTTTAGCTTCAAAGTCTCGCTTTCAAGCGCTACGGACGCCGTTTTCATCGCGCCCGTGCTTTTTTTGGCGATTTTAAATTTTAAAAATCTTTTTGAAATTTTAAAATCCGTTTTAAAACTAAATATTTTTATAATCTTAGTCGTCTTAAGCCTCGTTCTTTACGGAGAATACGCGCTTGCAAAGCTGATATTCGTAAGGTCGAATTTGATCATACTTTTTGGACGGCTGGCTTTTTACGGAAGCGATTATTTTAGTATCGCGCTTGCCGTTTCGTCGCTAAATTTGGGCGACAAGCTAACGGCGATTTTTTATTTTAGCGCCAAATTTACGGCCGATCTTAAAACGATATTTATAAGGCTAAAAAAGACTTTAAAAGTTCGAGGATTTGAGCCTAAAGCCTCGCTTTTTACCTATAAAATTTACGCAAATTTAGTCGCTATGCTTTTTTTGGAGGCGTTTTATAAGGCGAGCGTTCTTGAAAAAACCTTTGTTTGCAGGGGATTTGAGGGCAAGCTTTACGGAGATAAAAGCCTTAAAATAGGCGTTAAAGACGCCGTGATAATCGCTTTAACGGCGTGTTGTTATATTTTTAGTTTAGGAGTCACGATATGAGCTGCACGATAAGTCTAAAAAACGTCTGCGCAAAAATAGGCGAAAGAACGCTTTTTGAAAATCTAAATTTAAACGCGACGCACAAGGATAAAATCGCCCTCATAGGCCCAAACGGCTGCGGTAAAAGCACTTTGCTAGAGATAATGGCTGGGCTTAAAGCGCCTTGCGGCGGGCATATCGAGCTTTTTCACCATAAAATTTCAAATTTAGACGAGTATAAGCCGTTTCGCCGCGACGTGGGCTATCTTTTTCAAGAAAGCAACGATTGTTTCATCTGCCCTAGCGTACTTGACGACGTGATGTTTTCGCTACTTAGCCGCGGCGAGGACAAAGAGCCGGCCGTGGAAAAAGCCGAGAAAATTTTACGCGAGCTTGAAATTTGGCATCTAAAAGACGAGATCGTTTTTAACCTCTCCGGAGGCGAGAAAAAGCTCGTCGCGCTAGCTGGGATACTGGTGGCCGAGCCTAAAATTTTGCTACTTGACGAGCCTACGACCGCGCTTGATGCGGATATGCAAAGAAGGATAGCCGCTATCTTAAAATCCCTCGACGTCACGCAGATAATCGTCTCTCACGACAAGGAATTTATAAGCGACGTAGCGAGCGTAATGTACCGCCTAACCAAAAACGGACTAGAGTCGATATAAAATATCCTTATCTATACTTCTTTAAAAAAGCTCCGAAAATAGCAAAATTTATCAATGTATAATGATATATTTCATAAAATTGATAAATTTTATTTCAAAGGAGAATTTTATGAAAAAATTACTACTTATTTCTATCGCGGCCGCGGTTGCCTTTGGCGGAGAAAATTTGCTCGTGGGTGCTGGCGGCGGATACAAAAAACCGGTCACTGAAGTGATAGAAAATCTCAAAAAAGACGGCGTGCAGATCGAAGGCGCGTTTGCAAATTTGGGCCAGATAACCATCCAAGCAAAAGAGGGCAAGATGGCTGCGATCGTGGGCGACGAGGCGTTTTTAAAGAAAACGGATCTAGATATAAAGGCCTATGAGCGCATCGGCAAGGGCGCTTTGGTGCTAGTCACGCCAAAAGGCAAGCAGATAAAAGACGTATCTGAGCTAAAAAATCTAGCTAAAATCGCGATGCCGGACTCTAAAAAAGCGATCTACGGCGTGAGGACGACGGAGTTTTTGAAAAACTCGGGACTAGAGGCCGATCTAGCGCCTAAGATGCTACCGGTCGCGGGCGTACCGCAAGTAGTCGCCTACGTCACGAACGGCGAAGTGGACGCGGGCTTTATCAACTCGACCGAAGCAGTGGCTAGAGAGGGCGAGTTTGGCAGCGTGATCTATATCGACGAGGCGCTTTATAGCCCTGTTTTTATCTCGGCGGCAAAGCTTCCGGCGTGCGAGGGTAGCGAGGCGTGCGCTAAATTTATAGACGAGATAAAAACTCCTCGCTCGAAGGAAATTTTCGCTAAATTTGGGCTAAAGTAATTTAAATCGCCGGTTTTTGACTCGGCCAAATTGTCTTCAAATTTGACGTAAAATTTGCGTCAAATTTGATTTAAACGCTAAAATTTACTCGCTAAATTTAACTCAAACGAAAAGCAAAATTTAACGAAAAAAGGAAAAATTTGCAGGAACTCGCCTGGCTCGTCCATCCGCTGCTTTTAAGTGCCAAAACGCTCGCCGTTACTTTCGTACTGCTCCTGTTTTTGGGGCTTGGCGCGGCTTATTTTTTGGCGTTTTACCGCGGCAAATTTAAGGCCGTCTTAGAAGCGGCCGTGATGTTTCCTCTCATTTTTCCGCCGATTGCTACGGGATTTTTGCTACTTTACGTCTTGGGGCGAAACGGCGTGATCGGCAAGGCGCTAAATTTGCAGATCGTTTTTAGCTTTTCAGCCCTCGTTATCGCTTCGTTTTTGGCGGGCTTGCCGCTGTTTGTAAAGCCCGTTCAAAGCGCGCTTGAAAGCCTGCCTAAAAGCCTAATCGAAGC
>NZ_CALIII010000299.1 GCF_938018145.1 uncultured Campylobacter sp. | reverse complement strand
CGTTATGCACCAAAATAACCTTATCCGTCGCACCGCTTATAAAGTCGTCTATCGCGTCTTTTATGATATTTTGAGCTTTCTCATAAGTCGGAGATGAGCTAACGCCGACGTATTTTTCAAGCAAATTTATACCCTGGAAGCTAAAAAATTCTATACCTTTTTTACCTACCGCGCGGAGTCTTATCTTTACTTTTTTCGCCTTAAATTCGTTAATCATATTTCTAACGGTTTTAATAGTCTGAATATTAAAACCGCCGCAAAGCCCCTTGTCTGCGGTGACGAATATAATATCAACCTTCTCGATATTCTCCTTAACGTCGAAAAATTTACTCTCGGCATTTACAGAGCGATATTGGTTGATCTTATAGGCGATTTCAGATAAAACTTCGTTGATCTTGAGCGCATAAACCCTAGAGTGACGAGCGGCTTCCTCAGCCTTGCGAAGTTTGGCTGTAGATACCAGCTTCATCGCACGCGTCGTCTTTTGGGTGTTTTGGACGCTCTTGATCTTTCGTTTTATATCTTTTAAATTTGACATATTCTAGCCTTAGTTAGCGGCAAACGTCGCTTTAAAGTCTTTTAGCGCCTTATGCAAAAGCTCCTCGATTTCTTTGTCAAGTGCTTTTTTGGTTCGAATTTGCTCGAAAATTTCAGGATACTTCGCCTCAATATAAGGATAAAGCTCAGCTTCAAATTTTGTAACCGCTATTGTCGGGATATCATCTAGGTAGCCTTTCGTACCGGCAAAGATAATAACGACTTGCTTTTCGACGGCTAGCGGGCTGTAAGGAGGCTGTTTTAGCACCTCGACCATCCTTTGACCGCGCTCAAGCTGTTTTCTCGAGCTCTCGTCAAGGTCGCTCGCAAACTGTGCAAACGCTTGAAGCTCACGGTATTGCGCAAGGTCAAGTCTTAATGTTCCAGAAACTTGCTTGGTTGCCTTTATCTGAGCTGCGCCGCCGACGCGAGAAACCGAAAGACCGACGTTGATCGCAGGGCGGATGCCCGAGTTAAACAGGTCAGACTCAAGGAAAATTTGACCGTCGGTAATAGAAATAACGTTTGTCGGAATATACGCCGAAACGTCGCCAGCTTGCGTCTCGATAATAGGAAGAGCCGTTAGAGAACCTGCGCCAAGCTTATCATTTAGCTTAGATGCGCGCTCTAGCAAACGAGAGTGCAAATAGAAAACGTCGCCAGGATACGCTTCGCGGCCCGGCGGTCTGCGAAGAATCAAGCTCATTTCGCGGTATGCGACGGCGTGTTTTGAAAGATCGTCATAGATGATTAGGGCATGGCGAGAGTTATCTCTAAAATATTCGCCCATAGTTACGCCCGCATATGGAGCTAGGTACTGAAGCGCGGCAGCGTCAGAAGCGCCTGCATTTACGACGATGGTATACTCCATAGCGCCGTACTCTTCAAGCTTTTTAACGACTTGAGCGACAGTTGATTGTTTTTGTCCGATCGCTACGTAGATACAAATAACGTCTTGACCTTTTTGGTTGATAATTGTGTCTATCGCGACGGTAGTTTTACCCGTTTGGCGGTCGCCGATGATGAGCTCGCGTTGTCCGCGGCCGATCGGCACTAGCGCATCGATAGCTTTGATACCTGTTTGAAGCGGCTCATGAACGCTCTTTCTAGCCATGATGCCTTTTGCTTTTTCCTCGACAAATCTAGTCTCGCTAGCTTCGATCGGACCCTTAGCGTCTATCGGCTCACCGAGTGAATTTACGACGCGACCTATCAAAGCATCGCCCACAGGAACGCGTAAAAGCTTAGCTAGGCGTTTTACGCTTGAACCCTCTTTGATACCGTCTGTTTTGCCTAAGATAACGATACCGACGCTGCTTTCCTCTAGGTTTAGAGCCATGCCTTTTTCGCCGTTCTCAAACTCGACCATCTCGCCGGCCATAACGTTTTTTAGGCCGTAAACGTTAGCAACGCCGTCGGCTACGGATATAACCTTGCCCGTCTCGTTCACATCAACGTTAAGGCTGAAATTTTCAATCCTTTCCTTGATGATGGCGCTGATTTCATCTGCTTTTATTTTTGCACTCACGCTTTTTCTCCTTTATATTGCTTTTAATATGTATTCGCTCATTTGGGCTTTTAGCCTATCTACCGAAAAGCTAGCCTCCACGCCCAAATCGTCTAGTTCGATCTTGATGCCGTTGTAGTCGCTTTTTACCGGCTCTAAAATGATTTTTGCGTTAAATCTCTTAGAAAAGCTGCTTTCAAGCTCTGAAATTTGAGCCTGGCTGATCTGCGAGCCGCCGTAAATTTTGCCGTAAAAAACATTGTCCATTTTTGATTTTTGCGCTAAAAGCTCTGAAACGATATTAGGCAAAATATCAAGTCTTTTATTTTCGCCGAGTAGTTTTATGAAATTTACAAATTTTTGATCCGCCTCACCAACCAAAGATAGGACGAAATCCGCTTTTTGGCTATTTTTTAAATTCGGCGAAACGATGATGTTTTGAAATTTTTCATTTGCGAATGCGTTTGCGATCTCTTGTAACTTAGCGGTAAAGTTATTAAACTCATCTTTGCTAAGGTCGCTAACTAGGGCTTTTACGTATTTTTTTGCGATAAGTTCTTTCATTAGCCGACCCTTTTAAGCATGATATTGATAAGCTCGCTTTGATCCATTTTCACGCTGTCGCTTGCGAAAATTTCATTTAAAATTTCGCCCACAACGGACTTAACCATGCGTCTTTTTTCAAATTCTTTTTGATCTTGGAAGCTTTTTTCTAAATTTGCGACCTCTTGTCTGGTTTCTTCCTTAATACGCTCAGAGATCAAAACAGCCTCTTTTCTAGCCGTTTCTACTAGACTGGCTGCATTTGCTTTAGCCTCTTCTACGCGCCTTAGAGCGTCGTCTTTTTTGGCTTTTGAGTCTTTTAGTTTTTGCTCGATATTATCAAGTCTTGCTGCAATACCGGCGATTCTTCCCTTGTAGGCATTTTTGATAGGGTTTGCTATAAAATAATACAAAATCGCGGCAAAAACGATAAAGTTTATCGTCCTAGGCACGATGTCGTATCCGCCGTCCGCCATCAAAACAAAAGGACATAATAAAAGTAAAATTTTGCTTTTCATATTAAATCCTTGCGAGTTTTGCTTTTAAAGCAGCTTGAAGTTCAGGCAATTTTTGCTGTAAATCAGCTCTAAAATCGCTCTTTTGAGAGTTTAAATTTTGGATAAAAGCATCGTAATCAGCCTCCAAAACTCCGCGCTTTTCGCTGACTATCTTAGCGCCTGCATCTTTTGCGGCGTTGATAGCCTCCTGCTTGATCTTGCCGGCTTCGTTTCTTGCGGCAGCTATGAGCTGTTCTATCTGCGCTTCGTACACGCCAAGATCGCTCGTATTTTTGCTAGCACTCTCTTCGTCGTTTTTTATCGCATCGTTTCTAGCGTCTATAAATTTAAGTAGAGGCTTGTAAAGGATGGAATTTAAAACGGCGATAAGCCCTAGAAAAATAACTGCCGTTAGGACGACTAGCGGCAAATTAATTTCCAACATCAAATCTCCTTAAAGTTTAATATTTTCTTAAGCATAATAAAACCGTGCTTATTTTACAAAAAAAAAGGATAAAACAAGCTAAATTTAAACAAATATTTTTATTTTATCTTGTTTATTAGCCTATCGATATCTGCTATGTCATCAAATTCGATAGTGATTTTTTTGCCTTTTATCTTAACCGGTACGTCAAATTTAGAAAAAATCTCTTTTAAATTCGTTAGTCTTTCAAGGTACCTCTCATCTAGCTTAAGTGCAGCTTTAGGCGGCAATTTATTTTTTAGATTTTTTACCAAATTTTCCGTCTCGCGCACGCTAAGGCGCTGCCCGATGATAGTATCGACCGCTGTTTTTTCATCGTTTGGATCAAGCCCCACGATGACTTTGGCGTGTCCTTGCGTTAGTTTGCCCTCTTTTATATACTCTTGTGTCACGGTGCTAAGGCTCAAAAGCCGCATGGTATTTGTTATCTGAACCCTGCTTTTGTGGATGATGTTTGCAAGCCCGTCCTGCGTAATTTTGTATTCATCTATTAGCTCTTTGTACGAATTGGCAAGCTCGATCGGATTTAGGTCCTCTCTTTGGATATTTTCTATGAGTGCTAGTTCGCGAAGGCTTTGGCTTTCGATGTCGGCGACTATAGCCTTTATCTTGCTTTCGCCAAGCAGCTTAGTCGCGCGAAATCTCCTCTCGCCCGCAATCAGCATATATTCGCCGTCTTTTTCTATAACGATTATCGGCTGGATAAGACCGTGTCTTTTGATACTTTCGCTAAGCTCTCTTAGCGCAGTTTCGTCGAAATTTTTACGCGGCTGATATGGATTTTCGACGATCAGGTCTAGATCGATATCCTTTACTATATCGCTATTGCCCTCGTTTAGCTCAGCTTTGTACGCAAGCTCGACGTCCTCTAGTATGGCACCCAGTCCGCGCCCCAAACTTCTCTTCGCCATCTTTTAACCTAAAATCGAATACGCTAAATTTTGGTACGCTTGCGAGCCGGGCGATTTTATGTCATACAGTATCACAGGCTTTCCAAAGCTCGGGCTTTCGGCGAGTTTTACGTTTCGCGGCACTATGACGAAGTCTCCATCGCCGTCCTTTGTTTTAAACAGCTTATTTTCAAAATGCTGCTTTAAATTTGCCACGGTTTCCTTAGCGAGGTTATTTTGCGAGCTGTACATAGTCGGCAAAAAACCCTTTATATTTAGCTTTGGGTTTATGGTTTTTTTGATGATTTTTACCGTATTTAAAATTTGCGCAAGCCCCTCTAGTGCGTAAAATTCACACTGGATCGGGATTATCACGCTATCGCTAGCACTTAGTGCGTTTACGGTGATACTGCCTAGCGCCGGAGGACTGTCAATGATGATAAAATCATACTGCCCCTCGACCTCTTCGATCTTGCTTTTTAGTATCTTTTGATAGTCTTTGTTTTGTTCGCTTAGTTCTTGCTCTATACCCACGAGACCGATGTTTGAAGGCGCTAGAAAAAGCGTCGGTATCTCGGTTTTTAGCACTATTTGCGAGAGCTTTTTGCGACCCGTGAGCACATGGTAGATGTTGTACTCATAGTCGTTTCTGCTAAAGCCCATTCCAGTCGTCGCATTTGCTTGCGGATCGATGTCGATGAGTAGGACTTTTTTTTCGGCCACCGCCAGCGATGCGGCCAAATTTACCGCCGTGGTCGTCTTTCCGACGCCGCCTTTCTGGTTTGCAATGGTTATAATTTCACACATGAGAATTTTCCAATTTTTTGTTTTTTAATTGATTAATTTTACAAAAAACTTACTTTGTCCAAGTTTAGTTTCGGCTTTAAAATTTCTGAAAGAATTTCGCGGCTCGTCCCCACCGATATTTTGTAAAAATATTAAATTTTACGTCAAATTTAAGCAAATTTATCTGAGTGAAAAAACCCTTCGACCATTTATATCCAAAGAGCCGTCAGATAGGAGTTTTGCGTCTTTGAGCGCCACCTCTTCGCCCTCAAAGTGCGTGATAAATTCTCTCGATTTTTCAAATTCGCTCTCAAATTTTTTAAAAATTTCCGCCCAAGACGGAGCCGTTTGCAGCCTCTTGCAAAACTCCCCGACCGCGGCGCTAGGACTCACGTCTATATCTAAAATTCCGGCATTCTCGGGCGCGTTTTTTAGATTTATACCCATGCCGCAAACGTAAATTTCGCCGACTCTCGTCGTCAAGGTTCCGCCGATTTTTTTGTCGCCAACATAAAAATCATTCGGCCATTTTAGCCAAATTTGCGAGCCGCGAGCCGCGAGCACTTCGCGCATTATCATCGAAAAGTAAATCGACGCCGACTCGCCCCTTAGATCGCTAGGCAGCGCCGTCTCGCTCATGCAAAATGAAAAAAACAGATTGCCCTCTAGCCCGCTCCACGTGTTATTTCTGCTGCCGATACCTTGCGTCTGCTCTTTTGCCACGAGCGCAAAAGGCGGCTGTATTTCGCCGTTTCGCAGCCCTTCGACCAAAACTTTTTGCGTAGATGGGACGCTATCTGCGAACTCTATTCTCAAATTTTATTCCTTTTAAATTTACCGTAAATTTGACGTTGTGGCGCGCTTGTTACTGTTACTCTGCTCATATTACAAAGCTATATCGCCGACGCCAAGGCGCTTGCCGTTTAGATAGGCGCTAGCGTCCACCGGCTTTTTGCCCGGCTCTTGCACCTTTATGATCTTAACCGCACCCTCGCCGCAAGAAACGCAAAAGCCGAGCTTATCGACGCTTAAAATTTCGCCAATGCGTTCAAATTTACGCCCGCAGGATTCGCGCAAGATTTCTAAATCCAAAATTTTTAGCCCGCTAGCTAGATAAATCCCTGGCCAGGGCGTTAGCGCGCGAAATTTATTATAAATTTGCTCCGCGCTCTGCTCAAAGCCAAAAAGCCCGTCGGATTTGCTTATTTTTTTGCAGTGCGTGGCCTGCGCGTCGTCCTGCTTGAGCGGCGTCAAATTTGCAAAATTTCGCAGCACTCGCACTATCAGCTCGCCCGCTAGATCCCCGAGCTCGTCAAACAGCTGCGCCGCCGTTTTATCCTCGCAAGGCGTGTAGGCAAAATCAAGCATATCGCCCGTGTCAAGCCCCGCATCCATCAGCATCGCCGTCACGCCCGTCTGCTTTTCGCCAGCCAGTAGCGCGCTTTGGATC
>NZ_CALIII010000298.1 GCF_938018145.1 uncultured Campylobacter sp. | reverse complement strand
CGGAACTAAAAAGACTATAAAAGCTAAAAAAGGCGTAGTACTAGCTGCGGGAGGATTTTGCCGCGACGTATTCTTTAGACAAGTCCAAGATCCATCTATATTGCCAACCACAGATAGCACAAACCACCCAGGAGCTACTGCAGGCGCTATGAAAGAGGCATTTAGGATCGGCGCAACTCCAGTGCAGCTAAGCTGGATACAATTTGGTCCATGGGCATGCCCTGATGAAAAAGGCTTTGGCGTAGGCTCTATGTTTAACGTAAACGGAAGCTTCCGCTACGGAATTTCAGTCGATCCAAGAACCGGCAAACGCTATATGAACGAGCTAGCAGACCGCCGCACCCGCTCTCAAGCTATGTTTAAAGTAATCGACGCAAAAGCTGATATCTATCCGATCAACTTCTGCGATAGTGATGGCGTAAAAAACATGGTCATACCTGAGCACTACACTAAACCGCTAGAATCTGGCGTACTAAAGAAATTTGAAACCCTAGACGAACTAGCCGCAGCTTATAAAATCCCTGCCGCAGAGCTTAAAAAGACCGTAGAGAGATATAATAGCTTCGTTAAATCTGGTAAAGACGAGGATTTCGGTAAACCGATGGATAAAACCACTACAAACGGCGTAGATATCTCTAAACCGCCTTTCTACGCTATGCGCGGTACGCCAAAACTTCACCACACTATGGGCGGTATCGATATCAATACCAAAGCTCAGGTCATCTCTCTACAAACAGAGATGCCGATCCCTAGGCTATTTGCTGCAGGCGAGATCACCGGCGGCGTACACGGAGCTAGCCGCTTAGGTAGCGTGGCGATAGCTGACTGCTTAACGTTTGGTATGATAGCCGGTGAGAATATAGGCTAATTTGCGGCGTCTTTCGGACGCTTTTTGTGGAGCTTGCTAAAATTTTGCTTGGCAGACTATTTTTGCTTCGCGTTGCTCGCAACTGCAAGCAGAAGTCTAGCCTGCGCAAAATTTTAGCCGCACAACCCCAAAAATCGCCTTGAAATACTTGCAAATTGTTGCATTGCAGGTTAAATTTGATCTGCAATGCTTTCAAATTTGAAGCATAAATTTACCAAATTTCAAAATCAAATTTTGCCGGATAAAATTTGATTCCACGTCATCTTTCTTAACTCAAATTTCGCTACAATCTCTCAAATTTTATCAAAGCTAGGAGCTAAATTTGCAAAATACTCAAAAATCCAAAATCCGCTGCGACTGGGCGGAGAAAAGCGAGCTAGAGCGCGTATATCACGATGAGGAGTGGGGCAAGCTCATGAAAGACGATGCGAAATTTTTCGAGCTCATCGTGCTGGAGGGCTTTCAAGCCGGTATCTCGTGGCATGCCGTGCTGCTTAAGCGCGAGGCGATGCGAGCGGCGTTTGACGGATTTGACGCGCGCAAAATTTCGCTCTACGGCGAGGAGCAGACGGCAAAATTTATGCAAAATCCAGCACTCATCAGAAACCGCCTAAAGCTAAACTCTCTCGCCGCAAACGCCCGCGCATTCCTCGCCGTCGCAAGCGAGTTTGGTAGCTTTTACGACTATCTTTGGGGCTATCTTTTGCCTAAATTTGATCCCAAATTTGACGGCAAGCCCATCATGAATCACTATGAGAACATAAAGCAGATCCCCGCTACCACGCCTCTTGCAGAGTTTATCGCAAAAGAGATGAAAAAGCGCGGGTTTAAATTTCTAGGACCTACGAGCGTCTATGCGTTTTTGCAAAGCGCGGGCGTAGTGGACGATCATCTGGACGCTTGCTTTTGCAAAGGAGGCAGATGATGCCTGCACGAAAGCGAGTTTTTAGCTACATCGAGGAAAAATTCGGCGCACAGGGCGAGCGGATATTTGACAAACATCCTGAATTTGCCGTGTTTCGCCACGCGAAAAACCAAAAATGGTTCGCCGTTTTTATGCGCGTGGACGGCGGCAAGCTGGGGCTTAAAAGCGCAGAGGCACTAGAGATACTAAATCTAAAATGCAAGCCCGATCTCGCGGCGATTTTGCGCGACGGGGAGCAAATTTTGCCCGCCTATCATATGAATAAAAAGCACTGGATCAGCGTAAATTTAAGCTCCAAAATCGCGCCCGAGCAGGTGGAGGATCTGATCGATCTTAGCTTTGAGCTGACGAGATAGCCGCGTAAATTTGCATTACGGGTTTTGCACCGCAAAATAGGTTTTTTAGCTTTCGTCTGATAAAATGCGAGTAAAATTTGAAATCAAGGAGAAAAAATGAAATTTAGCGGAAAAAACGTGCTGATCACCGGCGCAAGTCGCGGTATCGGCGCGCAGATAGCCAAAACCCTAGCGCAAATGGGGTTAAAAGTGTGGATAAACTACCGCTCAAAGCCCGAAATAGCCGATGCTCTGCAAGCTGAGATAGTTGCAAATGGCGGACAGGCTGCGGTGGTTAAATTTGACGCGACGGACGAGGATGAGTTTATAAAAGCGATAAATTTGATCGCGGACGCCGACGGCGAGCTGGGCTACCTCGTAAATAACGCCGGCATCACGAACGACAAGCTCGCGCTTCGCATGAAGACGGAGGATTTTACTAGCGTGATAGGCGCAAATTTGACCTCGGCCTTTATCGGATGCCGTGAGGCGCTAAAAGTAATGAGCAAAAAACGCTTCGGCGCGGTCGTAAACGTAGCCTCGATCGTGGGCGAGATGGGTAATGCCGGACAAGCAAACTACGCTGCGAGCAAGGGCGGAATGATCGCGATGAACAAAAGCTTCGCCAAAGAGGGCGCGGCGAGAAATATCCGCTTTAACTGCGTAACGCCGGGCTTTATCGAGACTGATATGACGAACGAGCTAAGCGACGAGATCAAAAAATCATACAGCGACAACATCCCGCTAAAGCGATTTGGAAGTGCTAGCGAAGTAGCTGAAGCTGTGGCGTTTTTGCTAAGCGACCACGCTAGCTATGTCACGGGCGAGACTCTAAGGATAAACGGCGGACTATATATGTAAGGGCGTAAATTTACGTTTTTGCGAAAGTTTAAGCTAAAATATATTAAAATCACGAAATTTTTATTTTTAGGAGAAGAAAATGGCAATATTTGATGACGTAAGAGACGTAGTAGTTGAGCAACTAAGCGTGGCTCCGGATGTGGTAAAACTTGAGTCTAAGATTATCGAAGATCTAGGCGCAGACTCGCTTGACGTAGTCGAGCTAGTTATGGCTCTTGAGGAGAAATTTGAGGTAGAGATACCTGATAGCGACGCTGAGAAGCTGATCACTATAAACGACGTTGTAAGCTACATCGAGAAACTAAACAAATAAGTTTTTGTAAGGAGAGATCTTGAAAAGAGTCGTAGTAACCGGGATTGGGATGATCAACGCTTTAGGGCTCGACAAAGATAGTTCATTTAAGGCTATCTGCGAAGGTAAAACCGGCGTAAAAAAGATAACCTCTTTTGACGTGAGCGATTTTCCAGTTCAGATTGCTGCCGAGATAACGGACTTTGACCCGCTTAGTGTTATGGATGCTAAGGAGGTTAAAAAGGTCGATAGATTTATACAGCTTGGATTAAAAGCTGCTAAAGAGGCTATGGCTGATGCAAATTTCGGCGAATTCGACGCTGAAAATTTCGGCGTTAGCTCTGCTGCCGGCATAGGCGGTTTGCCTAATATCGAAAAAAACTCCAATATCTTGCTTGAAAAAGGCTCAAGACGAATTTCTCCGTTTTTTATACCTTCTGCGCTAGTAAATATGCTGGGCGGCATAGTTTCGATAGAGCACGGTCTAAAAGGGCCCAATATCTCTAGCGTAACAGCATGTGCGGCATCTACTCACGCTATCATCGAGGCAGCCAAAACTATCATGATCGGCGAAGCGCAAAAGATGCTAGTTGTGGGATCTGAGTCTACGGTTTGCGGCGTAGGTATCGGCGGATTTGCGGCTATGAAGGCGCTTTCTACTAGAAACGACGATCCGCAAACGGCATCAAGACCTTTTGATAAAGACAGAGACGGCTTTGTCATGGGCGAAGGTAGCGGTGCGCTCGTGCTTGAAGAGTATGAAAGTGCTAAGGCTAGAGGGGCTAAAATTTATGCCGAGATAGTAGGATTCGGCGAGAGCGGCGACGCGTATCATATAACTTCGCCTTCGCTTGAAGGACCGCTTTCTGCGATGAAAAAGGCCTTGAAAATGGCTGGAAATTTGCAGATCGATTACATTAATGCACACGGTACCTCAACGCCGACTAACGATAAAAATGAAACCGCGGCTCTAAAAGCTCTTTTTGGCGGCAATGTACCTCCGGTTAGCTCTACTAAGGGGCAAACTGGACACTGCCTTGGCGCGGCTGGCGCGATAGAGGCTGTTGTATCCATAATGGCTATGCAAGAAGGTCTTATACCGCCTACGATAAACTACGCAACCAAAGACGAGGAGTGCGATCTAGACTATGTGCCAAACGTGGCTAGAAAAGCTGAGCTAAACGCCGTTATGAGTAACTCTTTCGGATTCGGCGGTACGAACGGCTCTATTATATTTAAGAAGATATAATGGCAAGTTATCTAGACTTTGAACAAGGTATCAAGCAAATAGATGATGACATCGCAAACGCGAGGATTCGCGGCGATGAACATGCGGTAGAAATTCTAAATAAAAATTTAGAAAAAGAGACCGCTAAAATTTACAAAAATCTCAACGAGTTTCAGCGCCTTGCTTTAGCTCGTCATCCGGATCGCCCTTATGCTATTGACTACATTAAGGGTATGATGAGGGATTATTATGAACTTCACGGCGATAGAGCGTATCGCGACGACGGGGCGATAGTTTGTTTTATCGGCTATATAGGCTCTAAAAAAGTCGTCGTGATAGGCGAGCAAAAGGGTCGAGGAACCAAAAATAAACTAAAAAGAAATTTTGGTATGCCTCATCCCGAGGGTTACCGTAAAGCCTTACGAATAGCTAAGATGGCTGAGAAATTCGGACTTCCGATACTATTTTTAATCGATACTCCAGGCGCGTATCCAGGCGTTGCGGCTGAGGAGCGCGGTCAAAGCGAGGCGATAGCTAGAAATTTATTTGAATTTGCAAATTTAAAAACTCCAATGATAGCCGTCGTTATAGGCGAAGGCGGAAGCGGCGGTGCTCTAGCCATAGGTGTAGCCGACAAGCTAGCTATGATGCGAAATTCAGTTTTCTCGGTTATCTCGCCGGAGGGTTGCGCAGCTATACTTTGGAACGACCCATCAAAACAGGAGCAGGCTACAAAGGCGCTAAAAATAACTGCCGACGATCTAAAAAGCTTAAATTTAATAGATGATGTAATCGAAGAGCCTATAAACGGCGCTCATAGAGATAAGGAGACTGCTGTAAAAGCGCTTGCGAGTTATTTTATAACAGAGTTAGATAAGCTTGAAAAACTAAAAGTAGATGAGCTTTTAAATGCTAGAATAGCTAAAATCTTATCTGCCGGTGCATTTGAAGAGGGCAAATAACGCTAAAAAGCAGTAGTACTCTTACAAAAAGTTTCTTTAAC
>NZ_CALIII010000297.1 GCF_938018145.1 uncultured Campylobacter sp. | reverse complement strand
AAATGGCTCGTAAAGCCCGTCGTTTAGGAGCGCGCTTGATAGCGCAAAAAGGGCTGGCGCGGCGATCAGGACGGCAGCTGCGCGCATGAGTTTTTTGAGCGCGTTGGCACGTTTTACCTTGGCGTAGAGTTCGTCCGTATCCGCCATCCTCGCTCCTAAATTTGCCTAAACTCGCGAGCTAGCTCTAGGCTCGCCTCGATCTCGGCACGCTTAGCCATCACGCTTTCGATGTTTGCGCTCAAATTTAGCCCGTTTTCGTCGCCGAATTTCTTTAGCTCGCGCCAAATTTCTTTGATTATCTCGCAACTTTGCGCCAGATAGTCCTCGCTAGCGTTTAGACGCGCCTCAACCGCGCTAGGCACGCTAACGCCCAGCCACTTGATAAACTCTAGAGTTTTTGGGTTGCCCACCGTTGAAAACGTGAGAAATATCGGCTCGGTTATCTTTGCGGCCGCGCAGTCCTCTAAAAATTTACGCGTCATCTGTGCGTCAAAAATCGCCTGCGAGATGAAAAACTTCGCCCCAGCCGCGATCTTTTCGCGCATTCTTTGCGGTTCGTCGCCCTTTTTGGCGTGACGTTCGGCGATACACACTCCGCCGACGGCTAAATTTTCAAATTCGCCCGCGATCTCGTACGCGCGAGCCAAATTTAACCGAACTTTTTGCGAGCTAGACGTAGCTCCGACGAGTACGTTTAGATTTGAGCTTTGAGCCGCAATCGCCGCGCGAAATGCGTCCTCGTCGTAGCCGCTAGCCACGCGGTAAAAGACGCTTGGCGTCGCGACGTTTAGGTAGTCTCGGTAGTAGGTTTCGGGACTTAGCGTGCCGCTAAACTCAAACGTCCGCTCGCTTTCGTTTCTCTCGCTCTCGTCTTGCACCTCGTAAAGTACGAGCCCGTCAGCATTTATGCTCTCTATCCTGCCCGTCCAGCGATCCGAGATGTCGCGCAGCTTAGCCTCGTCAAATTCGGCCTTGGGCGGCGTTAGTCCGTAGAGCACGAGCCCCTTTTCTTTGTTTAAAATTTTTTCTTTTAGCATGAAATTTCCAAATTTAAAATGTAGAAAACCGCGCCGTTTGCGGTTAAATTTATGCCGTGGCGGCGCGTGCGCAGGATAAATTATTCGCCGCGACCGACAAATTTGCTCCGCGTCAAATTTGAGCCGGTTTTAAACCTGAGCTCAAAATTTGAGCTAGCAAAGCCGCTCTCACCGCAAATTTAAGCGGCAAAAGCGGCAAATTTAGCCGAGTCGCAAGCGGTCGAAACTATGAATTTCTTACGATTTTGACGGCTTCGACCATATTTTTTAGGCTCGGCTCGACCTCTTCCCATTTGCGCGTTTTTAGGCCGCAGTCCGGGTTGATCCAGAGCTGTTCTTTCGGCAGAACCTCGAGTAGCGCGCGGATCTGGCGCACGATCTCGTCGGTGCTAGGAACCCGCGGGCTGTGGATGTCGTATACGCCAGGGCCGACTTCTTGTTTGTAGCCGACGGATTTAAAGATCTTTAGCAGTTCGTTGCCGCTGCGAGCGGTCTCGATGCTGATGACGTCGGCGTCCATCGCCTCGATCGTCTTGATGATGTCGTTAAACTCGGAGTAGCACATATGCGTGTGGATCTGCGTTTTAGGCTCGGCCGAGCTAACGGAAAGTTTAAAGCAATCAACCGCGAATTTCTCGTACGCAGGGATGTTTTCGGCGCGTAGCGGATAGCCCTCTTTAAACGCCGCTTCGTCCACTTGGATGATGCGGATGCCGGCATTTTGCAGGTCTGCGATCTCGTCAAATATGCAAAGCGCAAGCTGCTTAGCCACTTCGCTGCGAGGCAGGTCGTCGCGCACGAAGCTCCAGTTTAGCATGGTTACAGGTCCAGTTAGCATGCCCTTCATTATGCGGTTAGTGCGGCTTTGGGCGTATTTCATCCACTCGACGGTCATCGCTTTTGGGCGGCTCACGTCGCCAAAAAGTAGAGGCGGTTTCACGCAGCGGCTGCCGTAGCTTTGTACCCAGCCGTTCTCGCTAAATGCATACCCTTCGATCTGCTCGCCGAAATACTCGACCATGTCGTTTCGCTCAGGCTCGCCGTGAACTAGTACGTCTAGGCCGATATCTTCTTGAAATTTGACGCAGTCGTCGATGTATTTTTTGATACCGGCTTCATACGCGCTCGCGTCGATCTCGCCTTTTTTGAAGTTTTGGCGAAGCACTCTTAGCTCGACGGTTTGCGGGAAGCTACCTATCGTCGTAGTCGGCAGGATGCCGTAGTTTAGGCTTTCGCGTTGGATTTTGATGCGATCTTCAAATTTATCTTCACGCTCAAATTTGACTAGATTTTTCACGCGGTTTTGCACACTTGAGGAGTGGATCAAATTTGACGTCGCGCGCGTTTTAACCGCAGCTTTGTTCTCTTCGTAAATTTTCCTTTCAGCCGCGTTTAGCGCTACGCCGTTAGCTAGTTTGGTTATGATTTTGATCTCGTCTAGTTTTTCTACGGCAAAGCTCAGCCAGCTTTTGACCTCGGAGTTTAGTTTTTCTTCGTATTTTAGGGTATATGGCACATGAAGCAGCGAGCAGCTAGGTCCGACGTAGAAATCTTTGCCGCCGATTTTTTCGCCGATCTCGCGGACTAAATTTACCTTTTCGTCGATGTTGCTTTTCCAGATATTTCGTCCGTCGATGACGCCAGCAAATAGCGTTAAATGGCTATTTTTGATAGTTTCAAGCGCTTCGAAATTTCTTTTGCCGTGAACGAAATCTAGTCCGATACCGTAAATTTTAGTTTTTGCTACCTCGGCAACCGCCTTTAGCGCGTGCTCGAAGTACGTCATAAATACGATTTTTACGTTGTTTGCAGCTTCGGCTAGCTCGTTATACACCTTACCGATGACGCTAAGTAGGATTTCTTCGTTTTTATCGGTCGCAAAAATCGGCTCGTCAAACTGCACCAAAATCTCATCGTCAAGCGTAGAAAGTAGCTCAAGAAGCTTTTTGTATTCGGCGACTAGAGCGTTTAGGTTTTTAAACGGGCAGCTGCCGTCGGTGGTCTTTGAAAGCGCCAAAAACGTGATAGGGCCGATCAAATTTACCTTGCCTTTTACGCCCGCAGCCTTTGCCTCTTCGTATTCGGCAAGGATTTTTGACGCGTCTAGCTTAAAGGTCGTCTCGGCGCTAAGCTCAGGCACGATGTAGTGGTAGTTTGTGTTAAACCACTTCGTCATCTCCATCGCTACGCCCGTTTTGTTACCGCGCGCGCAGGCAAAATACTGCTCGCGTCCGCTAAGATTCGCAAATCTAGGCGGTACGGCGCCAAACGCAACGATGCTATCAAGCATCAAATCGTAAAATGAAAAATCATTTACGCTGATAGCCGAAATTTCGGCGTCTTTTTGGTATTGCCAGTGTCTGTTTTTTAGCGTTTTAGCGACGCTTAGCAAATTCTCCTCGCTAAAGCCCTCTTTGCCGGCCCAAAGACCCTCAAGCGCGCGTTTTAGCTCTCTTTTTTCTCCGATTCGCGGGAAACCCGTAACATAACTTTTTATCATTTTGATTCCTTTAAATTTTGATTTTTTATTTTTAAATTTTATGCGCTATAAGCTTGCTATTTTGAAAAGAGCGAGCTTAGAAACGGCGGGTGGCAACCCGATTTTCTCAAACTGAAATAAAATTTATAAAAAACCCTGCTAAATAAATTTCGTCCAAATTTCAGATGCTGCTTCGCTTTGTTTTTAAAAATGCAATTACAATGCGCCCTTCGCGGCGATAGAAATAAATTTATATTAATGTTTAAAAACGTGAAATTATTTAAAAATTTGGCTGTTTTTTTAAAGTCGTTTGCGGTTTTTTTGCTAAGATTAAAGAGTCTCAGGCATGGGGCAAGGCATTAAGCTCATCCTTTTGGGGTCAAATTTGAGCCGTATTATAAAGATTTTTAAAAAATAAATCAAGAAGTTTTTATCAAATTCGGGCTAAATTTGAGGCAGGCCGCAGCCCGCCCCTTAAATTTGCCTAGTCTTTTTTGCCTTTGTTTAGCGATTTTAGCTTGGCGTCGGTGTCGTCGGTTAGCATCGTGAAGATTTCGTTAGTCAAATTTTGCGTTAAAGCCTTGGCTTCCTTCATCATATTTATCGAAAATTCGTTTAGCAGCTTGTTTGCTTTGGCTTTGTCTTTTTTGTAGAGTTTGACGTATTCGTCTTCAAATTTAGCCTGTTTGACCGCGAGCGCGTCCTCAAACTCCTTGTAAGCCTTTTTTACGACAGGCGAATACTTATCGTAGTCCATCATCACGAGAGTTTGCAGCTTTCTATAC
>NZ_CALIII010000296.1 GCF_938018145.1 uncultured Campylobacter sp. | reverse complement strand
GTGAATTTAGATATAATACTAAAACTACACAGGAAAACTTATATCAGAAACTGTTAAAATTGATAAGAGAGAATCCGCTTAAGTTTAATTGGGCCTATTGTATATGAGTGATTGAGAGTTAATTCTTTTTTTGCTTGCTTTTAGAATTTGAGTTTGTGGTTTTTTTCTCTGTATTTTTGGCTGGTAGCGTAGCTTGCTCCGGCGCAGTCAAATTTTGATCAGGCTTTAAAAATCCCTCTTCGACCATCAGCTCTACGGCCGCTCTAAACGTCGGTAGTGCGCTCTGTGCGCCGAAATAATAATATGGCTTCTTCGGCTCTCTGGCTAAAACCCCTATCGTATAGCTATTGCCCTGTGAGTCGTTGACGAATCCGAAAAACGAGCCGTTATAGGTATTTGCGTAGCCACCGGTCGTGGCGATGTGTGCGGTACCTGTTTTGCCGCCGATTTCTAGACCCTCCACCTTCGCTCTTTTGCCGGTGCCGATCTCGACGGTTTTTATCAGGATGCGCTTCATCCTCTCGGCCGCTTCTTGACTTATGGCTTCGACCGGTTTTGGGTCGTTTACGACGAAAAATTTGCCGTCTTTATAGAGCGAGTCCACGACCTTTGGTGTCACCATCACGCCTTTGTTATTAAATACGTTATACGCCTTTAAAAGCTGGATAAAAGTCGCTTGCAAGCCGTATCCGTAGCTGATCGTGGCTTTGTAAATTTGCGAATTTAGCTTGGCTACTGGCGGCATGTTTCCGACCTGCTCGTATGGCATATCGATGCCTGTTTTTTGCGTGAAGCCGAAATTTAAAAGCCCTGAGTAAATTTGAGAACCGTCTAGGCGCTGGGCGATTTGTATCATGCCGATATTTGAGCTGTATACGATGATATCCTCAGCCGTGAGAAATGGCTCTGGGTGCGTGTCTTTTATCGTGCGTTTGCCTAGTTGGTAGACGCCGTTGTAGGTGTTTATGCGCTCGAGCGGATTGATTTTGTCGTTTGCTAAAAGGATGGCGAAAATAAACGGTTTAAAGACCGAGCCGACCTCGTATGCGTACTCGGTTGCCGAGGAGTTTAGCGACTTGTAGTCTTGTTTTCTGATGT
Organism: uncultured Campylobacter sp.; assembly: GCF_938018145.1. GTDB lineage: Bacteria > Campylobacterota > Campylobacteria > Campylobacterales > Campylobacteraceae > Campylobacter_A. The sequence goes on along the minus strand of NZ_CALIII010000296.1, from coordinate 9,541 downwards.
TTGCCGGGCTGTAGCGTGATGTGCTGGCAAGTGCTAGTAGGCCACCCGTTTTTGAGTCCATTATGCCTACGATTATCTCTTTTGCGTTTAGAAATTCTTTTTTTTCGTCGATGATCTGCTCTAGTCTGGTTTGAAATTTAAGCGAGGCGTTTAGGATGATATCGTATCCGTCCACGCGGTTAGCTAAATTTGAATCGCTCGTAAGAATGATGTTGTTTCCGATATCTTTCGGGCCTATCAGTTTGGCGTCTTGGATCGAGGAGATGTAGTATTCGTAGGCTTTTTCTACGCCTTTTACGCCCTCTGTTTTGGTGATACCGTCTTTTTCGACCTTTTTTACGTAGCCTATCATAGGCGTGAGCGCGTCGGCAGCGACATATTGCCTGCTTTCGCCGCTTTCTATTATGCTCATATTACGCAGTATCGCAGCTCCGGTGCTTGGGTCTTCGTACGGGATAAAGATTTTTTTTCTATACAGCTTTTTTGATAGCTCCTGTAGATACGCCGCGCCCTTGGCATCGATCTTATAGGATAGCGTAACGGCGCCTTTTTGGCTGTTGATGATTTTAGTTACGCGCTTGATATCGTCGCCGCTATATATACAGTAAAGCTTGATAAATAGATCTTTTTTATCGGGGTCGATGTTTCTAGTATCTACCATCACTTTGTAGAGCTTTTGGCTACCGGTAATACTAAAGCCGTCCTTTGTGATGATGTTGCCGCGTAGGGCCGTGTTTATGTCGCTAGTTTCAAGTTTTGGTAGTCGTCTTTCGATATTTGCTCGGTAAAAGATAACTGCCAAAAATATGCAGATAAAAAATAGAATAAACGCAAATAAAGCGATTGTTTTTGATTTTCGCTGATTCAAGGTTTAAATTTGCGTTCTTGAGATTTCTTTGTATGCGCTTAGGGCCTTATTTCGGATCTCTAGCATGAGTTTCATCGACGTGTCAGCCTTGCCGATGGCGATGGCTGCTTGGTGCAGGTCTTTTACCTCGCCCGTTGCTAGATCGGCGATGGCTTTGTCTGCGTTGATTTGTATCTCGTTTAGCTCTTTTAGCGAGTTATCGAGCATGTCGCCGAAATTTAACTCGCCTTTTTGATTTTGCAGAGTCTTTGCTTCTTTTTTTTCAAACGGTGAAGCGACCGAGCCGATTTTATCTATATTTGTCATAAAATTTAACCTTGTAATAATTCTAACGCGCTTTGAGCGATCGTTTTAGCCGACTGAAATGCCGAAACGTTTGCCTGATAGGCGCGCGTGGCTTCGATCAGATCCGCCATTTCGATGACGGGATTGATATTTGGGTACGCTACGTAGCCCCTCGCGTCGGCGTCTGGGTGAGACGGATCGTATTTTAGCTTAAAATCCTTATCGTCGCGCACTATCTTGTCAACTACGACGCTCATTATAGCAGGTTTTGCGTCTTTTGTATAGAATTTATCGTCTAGCGGGTTCTCGTATTCGAGCAAGTTATGTTTTTTCGCCACTTCGTCGTTTAGCACGCTATCAAAATCAACCGCCTTAAATATCACCTCGCGGCGTCTATATGGGCCGCCTTCCGCCGTTCGCACGGTGTTTGCGTTGGCGATGTTGGAGCTAATGACGTTCATTCTAAAGCGCTGGGCGCTTAGTCCGTATCCGCTGATATCAAAGTCGCTTAAATAATTACTCATAATCTATCCTTAAATTTTACTGCTAGCGTCGATCACGTTTTTAAATATCTGGCCGCTTTGTCTCATGGCGCGATCAAGCGCGGTTACCATTATCGCGTTTTTACTAAGCTCCGTCATCTCGACATCCAGATCGACGGTGTTTGCGTCGTTTCGCGCCATGTGTCCGTCGCGTAAAAATATCGTCGCCCCGTTTGACGCCGGAAAATCCACGCGAGGAAAGTGCGCGTCGTCGGTTTGCGCGAGTTTTAAAATTTTATTTTCGTCTTTGCCGTAGATCTCTTGCGCTGTTTGCGACAAGGCCGCTTCAAACGCGATGTCGCGGGCTTTGTAAAAAGGCGTATCGATGTTTGCTATGTTGCTAGAAATCATTTGCTGGCGTAAATTTCTGCTTGCCAGCGCGCTTTCTACGAGCGGTTTTGATTTTGAGGTTTGGATACCTGCGAACATTTTCTTACCTTTTTCTCTAAAATTTACGAGGTAATAAGCAAAAGACGTTCCAAATTTAAAGTAAATTTTGAAATTCGCTAAACCCGCTAGGCTGCTGTTTTAGCTCGTTAAATTTGGCTAAAAACTCGCTTCGCTTCATCGCTTTTGCGCCCATAAATTTTAGATGTTCGTTCATAACCTGGCAGTCGATTAGAAAATCAAACGGCCCTAAAGCTCGGCAAAGCGCGATGAGTGCGACCTTTGACGCGCCGGTTTTTAGGCTGATCATACTCTCGCCGCAAAAGACCTTACCGAAAATTTGCCCGTAAAGTCCGCCCGCTAGCTCGCCATCCTCATAAACCTCTACGCTGTGCGAGACGCCGAGATGATGCAAATTTACGTAGGCGCGCACGATATCCTCGCTTAGCCACGTGGGCCCCTTTTTTTCGCGCTCGCTTTTGCAGATTTTTAGGAAATTTTCAAAGTCGTAATCAAACCGCACTTCAAATTTTTTAAGCGCCGATTTTATGCTTTTTTGCACCCTTACTTCGCCTGGAATCAGCATCGCGCGAGGATCGGGCGACCACCAGTATATAGGCTCGCCGGGCAAAAACCACGGGAAAATGCCTTTGTCGTAAGCTTGCAAAAGAGCCTCGGCACTCAAATCGCCGCCGACGGCTAGAGGGGAGTTTGCGGGAGCATTTGCGGGGTTGGGAAAGTTATAAATTTTTTCCAAATTTGACCCCGCGACCGCTTATTTTATGGCTTCAAATTTAAACGCCAGCTCGCCGTTTTTTAGCGTGATGTTTGCGACGCCGCCGTTTTTTAGCGCGCCGAAAAGTATCTCGTCGCTAAGCTTGGTTGAGATCTCGTCTTGGACCAGGCGTTTTAGATTTCTGGCGCCGAATTCTTTACTATAGCCCTTTTGCCAGAGGTATTTTTTGGCTTCGGCGGAGGCTTTTATGACGACTTTTTTCTCGGCGAGGCTTGAGTTTATCTCGTTAATGATTTTTTGCGCGATGAGGCTTAGCGCGTCCTCGCTAAGGTCGTTAAAATGCACGATTTTATCGATGCGGTTGCGAAACTCGGGGCTGAAAAATCCCTTTACCGCCGAGTCTGCTTTACCGCTTTCGTCTTTGCTAAAGCCTAGCGTCGGCGCTTCTTTTGAGCCCAAATTTGAGCTCATTATGATGACGGCGTTGCGAAAATCGCTCTTTGCGCCCGTGTTGTCCGTGAGGCTTGCGCTGTCAAAAATTTGCAAAAAGACGTTTATCATCTCGTCGCTAGCTTTTTCGATCTCGTCAAACAAAATCACGCTATAAGGGTGCTTTTTAACGGCGTTTGTGAGTATGCCGCCCTCTTCAAACCCGACATATCCCGGAGGCGCGCCGATGAGACGCGAGACGCTGTGTTTTTCCATGTATTCGCTCATATCAAACCGCTCGAAATGCACGCCCAAATTTCGCGCTAGAGCCGCGCTTAGCTCGCTTTTACCCACGCCGCTTGAGCCAGTAAATAAAAATACTCCAACGGGCGCGTTTGGCTGCTTTAGCCCCGCATACGAGCGCTTGATCGCCGCTACTAGCGTATCTACGGCCTCGTCTTGGCCGAAAATTTCAGATTTTAGCCTTTGGGCTAGATTTTTCAAATTTGCCGCGGCGTCCGATTTTAGATTGGTATCCGGGATATTTGCCATCTTACTCAAAACCGCGCTTAGATCGGAGATTTTTACGGTTTTGCTTCTGTTTTGCAGGGCTAGAGCCGCGCCGACCTCGTCGATTAGATCGATGGCGCTATCTGGCAAAAATCTATCGTTTAGGTATTTTTTGGCTAGCTCCACGCTTTTAGCTAAAATTTCGTCGCTAAATTTGACGCCGTGAAAGCTCTCGTATTTGGCGCGAAGCCCTTTTAGGATCTCGACGCTCTCGTCCGCGTTAGGCTCTACGACGTCGATTTTAGCAAATCGGCGCGAGAGGGCTTTTTCTTTTTCAAAAAAGCTGCGATACTCCGCGTACGTCGTCGCTCCGATGCAGCGAAGCGAGCCGTTTGCGAGAGCCGGTTTTAGTAAATTTGACATATCAAGCCCGCCGCCGTTCGTGGCTCCCGCGCCCACGATAGTGTGGATCTCATCGATAAAAACTATCGCGTCCTCTTGCTCGGCCACCTCGTCCATCACGTCTTTTAGGCGCTTTTCAAAGTCGCCGCGGTACTTCGTGCCCGCTATCATCGCGCCGATATCCAGGGCGAAAATTTGCGCCTGCTTTAGCCGCTGCGGCACTTCGCCGCTTGCGATTTTTAGCGCGAGCCCCTCGACTACGGCGGTTTTGCCAACGCCCGCTTCGCCCACTAGGATTGGATTATTTTTCTTGCGGCGGCTTAGCGTTTGCATTAGCCTTGCTAGCTCGTTTTCTCGCCCGATAATCGGATCTACTTTGCCATCGGCGGCTAGTTTGGTTAAATTTGACGAGTATTTGGCGAGGTTTTGGAAGTTTTTGGCGCGAGTCTGCTTGTCGTCTTTTGCGTGGTGTTTGATCTTTTGCGGATCGACGTCGTAAAATTCTAAAATTTTAGCCCCGTACGTGTCGCCTCTGGCCGCGATTTTAAAGAGCAAATCCCTGATACCGACGTTTTTGTCCTTTAGCTCGGCGTTTAGCTCTTTAAAAATTTGCTCCAAAAGCACCGTCATGCGCGGCTGTTTGTGGTGCGGCACCTGCTCGTTGGTTTGCAGTAGATAGTTTTTTAGATCGCTTTTTAGTCCCTCGACGTCGGTGAGTCCGGCCTCTACTAGGATATCTCTAGTCTCTTCGTTTAAATTTACCAGCACGAAAAGCACGTGCTCGCTGGTTAGATACTCGTGAAAATTCGAGTAGGCAAACTGCCCGGCCTTTTCCAAAAGATAGCTTAAATCCGAGTCAAACATCATTTCCTCCTCTTTGCGCCTTTTGCGCGCCCGTTTTTGCGGGCTATTCTTCCTCGACGACGGCCTTTAGCGGGTAGCCCGCGGCGGCTGCGGCTTTTAGCGTTTGGTTTTGTTTGGTTTGGGCGATCTCTTTATTGTAGATGCCCGCCACTCCGCTGCCTTCGTTGTGGATTTTTAACATCACGGTTACCGCGCTTTGGGCTGTGTGGTGAAAAATCTCGACCAGTACGCTCACGACGAAATCCATACTCGTAACGTCGTCGTTTAGTAAAACAACCTTAAATTTGCGCGGAAATTCAGGTTTTTCTTTTACAGCGATGCCGTGCTCCCGCTCGGTGGTGGTTTTAGCGGGCATTTTTTATTCTTTCAAAATCCTTTGTCATCGCGTCTAGATGGATGCCGCCTAGGTAGTATTTCACGCCGAATTTTCCGCTATCTACGTCGGTTAGCTCCTGATATACGCCGCCTTTTAGCACCATTTTTATCGGCACGCTCTCAAGCCGCTCGTATTTTATATCCTCTAAAATTTGCGCCGAAAGCTTGTCGTTTGTCTTTATATCGTTTGAGATAAAGTAAAAGGCGTTGTATTTTTGCGCGAAATTTTCTACTACGTACTCGTTCGTGACGTTTTCAAAGTGCGTTAGCCCCACGATCGTAAAGTCGTTTAGGTTGTCGATCTGAAATTTGGTGAGATCGGGAGCTTCTTTTTGACACGGCGGACAAAACGTGCCGAATATATCAAACATCAAAATTTTATCCTCGTCGCCTTTGATAACAAAGCCGCCCTCGACGCGCTTTAGCGTGAGGTCTTTGCCAAACACGCTCTTTAGCGCGATCTCCTCGCCCGTTTTATAGCCCTCTATCTTTACGGGAGCTTTCGCCGTCTCGTCCTCGCCGCAGCCTGCTAAAAATATCGCGCAGGCCAAAGCCGCCAAAATCGCCTTTATGTTTTTTTTCATATTATTTTCCTTGTTTTGATCTTAGTTCGGTTATGCTTTCGCCGCCAAATCCGTAGTCGTCGGTGCTAACTTCCTCTATCACGACGACGGTTCTGCTCGCGTCGCGCTTTAGCGTATCGCCCAGCAGTTTCGTTACGCCGGCTATGAGCGCACGCTTTTGCTCGGCGCTTACGGCTTCTTTTTCTTTTGTGATTTTTATATTTACGTACGGCACGTTGTTTCCTTAGATATACTTTTTCATCGCCGCGCGCGCTTCTTTGTCGGCTTCTTTGCGTTTTATCGTCTCGCGCTTATCGTGCAGGTTTTTACCTTTTGCCAGCGCAAGGCGCGCCTTTACGATATTTTTATCGTTTAGATAGAGCGCTAAAACGACTAGCGTGAGGCCCTCTTGCGTGACTTGACCGAAAATTTTATCTATCTGCTTTCGGTGCATCAGTAGTTTTCTAGGAGCCCGCTCGTCAGGGCGAAACGCCGAGTGCGTCGTATTTAGGTGGCTGATGTGCGCGTTTAGTAAAAACAGCTCGCCCTTTATCACGCGCGCGAAGCTATCTTTTAGGTTTGCGCGGCCCGCCCGCAGAGCCTTTACCTCGCTGCCTTTTAGCACGATGCCCGCCTCGAAGGTTTCGATAATGCTAAAGTCAAACAGCGCCTTTTTATTTTTGGCTAAATCCTTACCCATTTTTTACCTTTTTATTTTAAGAAAAACACGCTCGCACCGCTACCGCTTAGAAAAAAATCTTTAAATTTATCCATCTGCGGATAAATTTTAAAACACGGCGCAAAAAGATCGTTTAGTTTGCGATTTTCGTATCGCTCCAGCAGCTGCGCCGTCGTCATCTCGCGCATATTTGCCGCCAAATTTACATCGATACTATCCATAAAATTTGCCCTAAATTCGCCGTAAACCGCTGGCGTCGAGCAAAAGACGTCAGGCGTTAAAATTTCTACCTCTGGCACTTCGTCGTTAAATTCGCTTATTATCTCGCCGATACCGCCGACGTTTGCCGCCTCGAAATCGCTAGCGAAAAACGCCACGTCCGCTCCGATATTCGCGCCTATTTTCATCAAATTTTCGCGCGTTAGTTTTAAATTTAACTCCTCGTTTGCCATCTTTAAAAACGTAGCCGCGTTTGAGCTACCTCCGCCAAGGCCCGCGCCTAAAGGGATTTGCTTTTTTATCACGATTTTATGCGAGGCGAAAAATTCGTCCAGCTCGTTTTTAAAGCCCGCTTTTTCAAGCTCAAATTTAGCCTTTAAAACGATATTATTTTCGATATTTTCGTTATCGCACTCAAGCGCGAAGCCGCTAGATTTTTCAAAGAAAATTTCGTCGTAAATCTCGCGCCGCAAAACAAAGCGAGAGACGATCTCGTGGTAGTTGCCGCGAGTGCCGACGATCTTTAAAAAGGAGTTGATTTTCGCGTAGCTTTTCATTATTTTACGATTTTATCGCTCAGCTCTTTTAGGCTCGCTTCGCCCGCGCCGTTTATGGCTTGTTTGTTTTCCGCCGCTACGTCTTCTACTAGCTCCGAGCGCAGGATCATCATATTTTTAGGCGCGTCGATGCCGATTTTTACGCCGCCTTTTGAGATACCTACGACCGTGATTTTGATATCGTTTCCCAGCATTATGCTTTCGTCTTCTTTTCTTGCGAGTATTAGCATTTTTCGACCTTATTTAGTTTATATGTTACGGTTTCGTCTTTGATTTCAATGATACTAAAAAATTCATCAAAGTTTATTAAATATAGCCCCTCGGCGCCAAATTTTAGCTTTTCTACGCTCAGTTTTTTGCCAAGCATTACGTCCGCGGGATCGCCTAGATATTCGTTTTGCGGTAGCGAAATATAATCAAGCGGATTTAAAAACTTCTCGTTTTCGTAAATAAATTTACCTTCGCTTACGCGTTTTAGCGCGCTTAGAGTTGCTTTTACGCCAAGCTTTTCGGCTAAAATTTGAGCGTACGAGCGCACGTACGAGCCCTCGCTAACGCTAATGCGAAAGCTCAAAAACGGATGCATATACGCAGTCAAATTTACGTCAAAAACGCTCATCGTTTGGCTTTTTAGCTCAAACTCTTCGCCCGCTCTTGCTAGCTCGTACGCGCGCTTGCCGTCTACGTGCTTGGCGCTAAATTTGGGCGGTACGTAGGCGATCTCGCCTTTTAGCTCGGCTAGCGCCGCCTTTATGTCGGCTAAATTTAACGGCGGGCAAAGCGTGATATCCTCGATATTTTCGTTATCTAGGCTAGTGCTCGTCGCACCCAGCCACATGGTCGCTTCGTAGATTTTGGGCGTTTTATCTATGTAGTTAAAAAGCCGCGTGTGATTGCCTAGAGCCACGATGAGACAGCCGCTAGCAAAGGGATCAAGCGTGCCCGAAAAGCCCGCCTTTTTGACGCCGTATTTGCGCTTTAGCCTGCTTAAAAAATGATTTGAGCTGATGCCGGCTGGCTTGTTTGCGACGAAAAGCGCGTTCATTTAAATTTGACCTTTGGAGGTTGCGTTAAATTTGATTCGCGAGCATCAAATTTGAGCGCATAAATTTGATCAAATTTGACGCCGCTTTTGGCGCGCCTAGCCTCAAATTTGCCCATTCTCACACCGCTTTTTCGACGAAGCTAGACATTATCTCGCGGCTGATTCCGCCGAAATTTATCGTTAGTTTTAGCTCTTTTTTGATCTTCGTTACCGCCGTTACGCGCCCGATACCGAAAATTTTATGCTTGACGAGGTCGCCTTTTTTGTATTCGCCCGCGGCTTGCGTTTGCGTCTGGATGATGAGGCTACCGCTGCAAACGCCTGCTTCGCTTAAAAATCTGCTCTTTTCCAGCCTCGTTCGCTGGCCTTTATAAAAGCGCGAATTTACAAAGCTTAGCGTTAGCGTTTTTTTAGCGCGGGTGATGGCGACGTAGGCTAGGCGTCGCTCCTCCTCGATGTCGCTACCGTCGCCCAGCAGCGGGAAAAATCCCTCCTCAAGCCCGATCACGAAAAGATGCTCAAACTCAAGCCCCTTGCTAGCGTGGATGCTCATGATCGAGATCGCCTCGCCGCCGATGTTATCCTGCTCGCTTTGTAGCGCGATCTCGTTTAAAAACTCCTCGATAGAAAAGCTTGGATTTTGCTTGATTTGATCCTTGATCGTAGCGTAAAACTCGTCGATGTTCGCCACGCGCTCGGAGCCGTCGGGCAAGCTCTCGTAGTATTTTTTGATGCCGAATTTCGCTTCTAGTTTATCCACTAGCTCATAGGGCGAGTCGCACTCTTTTAGCTCTCTTAAATTTGCCGCAAATTCGCCAAGGCTTGAGACGATCTTTTTGCTTAGATCCTTGTCGTTTTCGTCCAGGCTTGATATCGCTTCAAATAGCGAAAATTTATGCTCGAAGGCGATTTTTTCGATCTTTGCGAGGCTTACTTTGCCAAGGCCGCGTTTTGGGCGGTTGATGACGCGCTTTAGCGAGAAGTCGTCGTTCTCGTTTGCGACTAGCCTTAGGTAGCTGATGACGTCCTTGACCTCGGCGCGCTCGTAGAATTTAACTCCGCCGACCATTTTATACGGGA
>NZ_CALIII010000295.1 GCF_938018145.1 uncultured Campylobacter sp. | reverse complement strand
GCGTCGCTCACGGCGCAAAAGAGATACATATCGTCTCGGCGCATAATCCCGAAACTTCGTGGCAGTGGTATTTGGAAATTTTTAAAAAAATAAAAGAAAAATACCCGCAAATCCACGTCAAGGCGCTAACTGCCGCGGAGGTTGATTTCCTCTCGCGAAAACACGGCCTTAGCTACGAAGAAGTCGTGGAAAAGATGCTCGAATACGGCGTGGATAGCATGCCGGGCGGCGGAGCGGAGATCTTTGACGAAGAGGTTAGGCGTAAAATTTGCAAAGGCAAGGTAAGCTCGGAAAACTGGCTCAAAATCCACCGCCTTTGGCACGAAAAAGGTAGAGAAAGCAACGCCACGATGCTGTTTGGCCACGTAGAAAGCAGGCAAAATCGTATCGACCATATGTTGCGAATCCGCGATTTGCAGGACAAAACTGGCGGATTTAACGCCTTTATCCCGCTGGTTTATCAGCGCGACAACAACTATCTAAAAGTAGAAAACTATCCCGGCTCGGCCGAAATTTTAAAGACCTTTGCGATCTCGCGTCTGGTGCTCGATAACGTCGCGCACATCAAGGCGTACTGGGCGACCTCGACGATAAATTTAGCCATGGTTGCGCAGGAATTCGGCGCTGACGATCTAGACGGCACGATAGAAAAAGAGAGTATCCAAAGCGCGGCCGGAGCGAAATCGGCAAGCGGTATGAGTCTTAGAAATTTTACCGATCTCATTCAGACTTCGGGCTTTGTTCCCGTCGAGCGAGATAGCTTGTATAACGAACTAAAAATTTACGATAACTAAGGAGGCGGAATTGGATTTTTTTAAACTCAAGCAAAACGGCACTAGCGTAAAGACCGAGTTTAGCGCAGGACTCACGACCTTTTTAACGATGATGTATATTGTGCCCGTAAACGCGATAATCATGAGCAAAACGGGTATGCCGATGGACGCGCTCATCACGGCTACGGCGCTCATAACCGTGGTCGCTACCGTGCTAAACGGCGTATGGGCGAACACTCCCGTGGCTATGAGCGTGGGAATGGGACTAAACGCGTATTTTACATTTGGCCTCGTGCTTGGTATGCAGATACCGTGGCAGACGGCTCTGGGCGTGGTTTTCATCTCGGGTATAATTTTCGTCGTGCTATCTTTTACGAATTTTAGAATCTGGGTCTTAAAATCTATCCCGGACGACGTCAGACGCTCGATAAGCGCGGGCATAGGCGCCTTTATCGCCTTTGTCGGACTTCAGCAGATGGGCGTAGTTGTAAATAATGACGCCGTGCTGGTCGGACTTGGAAATTTAAAAGATCCAAACGTTATTTTGGGCTTTGTGGGACTATTTTTCGTTATACTTTTTTGGGCGTGGAAGGTTAAGGGCGCCTTCATCATCGCGGTATTTACGACCTCGGTGATCGCTTGGATTTTTGGTATCGCGCCCTATCCGAAAGAATTTATCTCGCTACCGGCCTCGATATCGCCGATATTTTTAGAGCTTGATATCATGGGCGCGCTATCTTTTGCGCTGCTTCCGGTGATCGTTACATTTTTCGTAACCGATCTTTTCGACTCTATCGGCACGCTAGCGGGCGTGGGAAATAGGGCGGGAATCTTTGACGAGAGCAACCAAAAAGGCGTCGAAAAACTAGAAAAAACTCTCGAAGCCGATGCAGTAGCTACGGTAGCCGGCTCGTTAGTAGGCGTTAGTACGACGACGTCGTTTGCCGAGAGCGCTAGCGGCGTAGAGGAGGGTGGTAAGACGGGACTAACGGCGGTATTTTGCGGACTATTTTTCGTACTTACGATTTTTATGTTGCCGCTTTTTAAAGCTATCCCTTCAAACGCGATATATCCGATACTCGTGATGGTGGGCGTGCTGATGTTTAGCGAGCTTGGAAATATAAATTTTAAAGATCCGGCCATCGCTATCTCGACGTTTTTGATAGTTATTTTGATGCCGCTTACATACTCAATCACGACGGGACTTTCGTTTGGATTTATGGCGTATCTGCTGGTTCGTATCATGAGACGCGAGTGGGAATACGTAAATATCGGCGTTATCGTACTTGCGCTCATTAGTTTTATTGTATTTTTAGTGCATTAAGGAGAAAATATGCTAAAGTATCCGTTTGAGGAATTTCACAAAGACGTAAAAGTAATGGTGCGAGATATCAAAGCAAATTTCGAGCCCGAGGTGATTTTGGCAATCGCCCGCGGCGGACTTACTTTGGGGCACTTTTTAGCGAGCCTACTAAATAACCGCAATCTTTTTACGCTAAACTCAATCCACTACGAAGAGACGAAAAAGCTCGATACTATCGATATCTTTAACA
>NZ_CALIII010000294.1 GCF_938018145.1 uncultured Campylobacter sp. | reverse complement strand
GTCGCGTCGCTTTACGCTAAGGCGCTATTTAATGCGGTGGGCGGCGAGCTATCCGCGGTGGACTATAAAAAAGAGCGCGCGCTGTGGGACCTAGTCATCGAGGCAAATAAATCGGGTGCGCTAGAGTTTGCAAACAGCGTAGGCGTGGGCGGCGTAGCGATAACGCTAGCTAAAATGGCATGCCTAAGCGGGCTTGGCGCGGAGTGTAAATTTGACGTTAAAAAGCCAAATTTCATCTTTGACGAGAGCTTTTCGCGCGCGATCGTCGGCGTAAAAGACGAGGCTAAATTTGAATCTCTAGCCGCAAAACACGGCGTCAAATTTGAAAAAATCGGCAGCGTGGGCGGAGATAAATTTAAGCTAAATGATATTGAGGAAAAGCTAAGCGACGTGAGCGAAGTTTATTTTAATAAATTTGCCGCAATCATCCGCCAAGAGGACTAAAATTTGGCGCCGCTGGGCTGGCTAAATTTGAGCGGCGTAAATTTGACGCTTGCTAAATTTAGCTTGCCTCGGCGATATTTATCCGCGCGCTTTGGCGTCAAATTTGATCAAATTTAATCAGCTCGCGATGATGATCTGCTATCTTGCCGAGCTTGAAAGCGACCGTAAAAGTAAAATTTAATACGAATTTGAAAGGAAAGTAGATGTCTTGGAAAGACTTTTTAAACAACAAAGAAGAAGAACAGCCGCAAAAGGAGGGCAGAGGAATGGATCAAAAAAGCGTAGCTAAGCCGCCGGTGCTATTTAGCGAGACTCAGCAGGTACTAAAGGCGGTCGAGGCCAAACTGGGCGGCACGCTCATCACCTACTACAACTCAAACGCGGGCAGCGTCTGCGGCAACGACGCGAGCGCGATGTATGAAATTTTAAAGGGTAAAAAGATAGAAAACGCGTTTTTGTTTATCAAAAGCGACGGCGGCAGCGGTATCGCAGCGCTTCGTATCATCAGCACTCTGCGAAACTACTGCAAAAACATCACCGCTCTCATCCCTGCTAACTGCGCGTCGGCTGCGACTATGATGGCGCTAGGCGCAAACGAGATCGTGATGGGCCCGCTAGCGTATCTTACCGCCGTCGATACCTCGCTAAAGCACGCGATGAGCCCGATAGATAACGGCAACGAGCGCGTTAGCGTGTCGATGGACGAGCTAAACCGCGTGATAAAACTATGGAAAATGCACGAAAAAGACAACGACGAAAACCCGTATAAATCGCTATACAACTACATCCATCCGCTGGTTTTCGGCGCCGTAGACCGCGCCAGCTCGCTCTCGCTAAAGATTTGCTGCGAGCTTTTGCGCTACCATATGACCGACGAATCAAAGATCCAAAACATCTCCGAGCGCCTAAACAGCGACTATCCGGCGCATGACTATCCGATACTTTTCCGCGAGGCCGAGGAGATCGGGCTGCACGTGCAAAAGATGGACAACGAGCTAAACGAGATGCTTCAGGAGCTCACGCTTCTTTACTCCGAGATGGGACAGCGCGCGTTTACCGACTACGACGAGAACAGCTACCACGACAACAACATCGCCAACATCATCGAGGCAAACGGCAAGCAGATTTATTATCAGATCGACAAAGATTGGTTCTACCGCCCCGACGAGCGCCGCTGGAACGTGATGAACGACGAGAGCTCGTGGCGTAAAAACGAGCTAGTGGGCGGCAAGCTCAAAAATACGATTTATCATTTATGGTGATATTTTGAATTTTATTTTTTGGTTTTTGATCTTTTACGGGATTTATTATCTGGTCTCAAATTTTAGCCAAAATCCCGTAAATTTAGGCGGCTCACAAAAACGGGCGATGTTTGAAGAGGCGAAATTTCTAGTTAGCTTGCTTGCCAAAGTCGCCAAAAGCGACGGCAGGGTAAATGAGCTAGAGGCTCGCCTCATCAGCGAGACGCTAGACGATATCACTCTAAGGCTCGGTAACGACGCAGCGATGAGAGCGGAGCTAAAGCAGATCTATAACCGCGAAAAAGAGACGGTGCATAATGCCTATTTTATCGCGCGGCAGTACAAAGATCGCTTCCGCCTTAGTCAAGACGCCGCGGCCGCGAAACTATCTTTTTTACTAAATTTGGCCTATATAGACGGCGAATTTAGCAAAAGCGAGCATAACGTCATCGAGCAGATTGCTTTGGGATTTGGACTTAACGAGATCGATTTTTGGTCGATTTTAAAGAGATTTGACGATTTTTACGGGCAAAGGCGGCAAGATGGGGGAGGCCAGAGCGATCCGTACGTAAAACGCGCTAAAAGCCCTTACGACGTGCTTGGACTAAAAGATGGCGCGTCGTTTGACGAGGTAAAAAAGCGCTACCGCGAACTCGTGAAAAAATATCATCCCGATATCCTTATGGGGCGCGGCGAGAGCGAGGAGATGATAGAAAAGAGTACTCGTAAGCTACAAGAGATAAATGAGGCGTATGAGACGATAAAACAACGTGCGGCTTAGAGGCTTGTCTTTTTGATTTATACTTTGTTGGTTTTAAATTTTACTCGGTCATTACCCACTCGGTAACTCCCGTCGTAAAATTGAAAACCGCCGCGTCTAAATCAAAAATACTTCGCCTTTAGGTTTTTAAAATTTAGTCAAATTTCTGTAAAATTAAGCCAAGTTTCGGCGCGCAAGAGACAAACCAATAAAGAAAGGAATATAAATGAGAGCATTAATCAGCGTCAGCGACAAAGAAGGCATCGTAGAGTTTGCCAAAGGACTTGAGAAACTCGGTTTTGAGATATTAAGCACGGGCGGCACGCACAAACTGCTAAAAGAGCAGGGCGTAAAAGCGGTCGAAGTGAGCGAATACACGGGCTCGCCCGAGATGTTTGAGGGGCGCGTAAAAACCCTGCACCCAAAAATCCACGGCGGCATCTTGCACAAGCGAAACGACGCAAACCACGTGAGCCAAGCCGCACAGCACGGCATCGGCGGCATCGATCTAGTTTGCGTAAATTTATATCCGTTCAAACAAACCACAATCCGCACCGATGATTTTGATGAGATTATCGAGAATATCGACATCGGCGGCCCTGCGATGGTGCGCTCGGCGGCTAAAAACTTCGCTAGCGTTTATATCGTCACGAGTCCGCTTGATTATGACGAGGTTTTGCGCGTCATAGGGGGCGCGGACGAGAGCGAAAAGGCCGTTTTTAGGCGAAATTT
>NZ_CALIII010000293.1 GCF_938018145.1 uncultured Campylobacter sp. | reverse complement strand
CCTTTGTCGTGATGGCTAGCGCGCTAGCATCGATGATGGAGTGCGTGATATGTATCCACTCAACCTCAAAATCTCCTATCAGATACGGCTTACGCTTCTCAACCGAGCGAAAAAGTGAACGCTCCTGCTTTAGGCCGTGCTCTTCAAATTTGTTATTTATCATACCCAGCGGCAATGGCGTAGCGTAAATCGGAAATTTAAACTCTTTGTAAAAGTAGGGCACTGCGCCGATGTGGTCCTCGTGGGCGTGCGTGATGACGACGCCTTTTATCTTGTCTTTTATCTTGCGCACGTAGTCAAAGTCAGGGATCAGGATATCCACGCCGTGCATACTCTCGCTAGGAAAACTCATGCCGATATCGACGATGATCGCGCTCGTGTCGGTCTCAAATATCGTCATATTTCCGCCGATCTCGCCTAGTCCGCCAAGAGGCGTGACGCGGATCCTGTGATCGGTCGAGTTTAGGTATTTCATCGGCTCCAGGCGCAGTTCGTGGACGGCCTTGTTTGCCTCCATAGACGCGGCGATATCTTGCTGCCACTGCTCGTTTCCGCTTAGCTTGGCAGGTAAATTTTTCTTCGGCTTTCGCTGTTTTTTCGGCTTAGCTTCGCCCGTTTGATTTTCGGCGTTAGCGGCTTGCTTGTTAGCGTTTTTATTTTCGCTTTGCGCGCTATTTTGGGAGTTTTGTTTGCCATTTTTACTACGATTTCTTTTACCGTTTTGTTTGTTAGTATTAGCTTGCTCGCCGTTTTGGGCATGCTGTTCGCCGCCGTCAAAAGGCTCTAAAAAGAAATTATCTATCACGCTTTGGCTAGCTTTTTGCTCGCCGTTTTGCGTGTTTTGGTCTAAATTTTCTTGCTTATTTTTATTTCTCGGGCGAAATCTGCGCTTTTTATTGCTCTTGCCCTGAGAAACTACCGCTTTTTCTTCGTTTTTGTCGTTCATTATCTTCCTTTAAATTTTTAAATACTTCTAGATAAAGATCGACATTTAGCTCGTGCGGACGGATGTTTGCGCTCAAATTTAACATGCTAAAAATTCGCTCGACTTCAGGCTTATTATAGCTTGAACTCAAATTTTTCATTAGCGTTTTTCTAGGCGCGCTAAAGGCGATTTTGAGGTAAGTTTTAAATTTTTCGTATTCAAATTTACTCTCAAATATACCCGTTTCGCCTATTAAATTTTTACTTTTTTGCAGTTTTATAACCGAGGAAGTCACCTTCGGCGGCGGGTTAAAGCAGCTCGCATCCACGTCAAAAAGCAGCTCGCAGCCGCCTTGAAGCGAGGCCAAAATCGCCAAAGAGCTAAAATCTCTATCGCCGCTTTTTGCGCTAAATTTGAGCGCGACTTCCTTTTGTATCATCACGACCAGGCCGCGACATTTCTCGTCTTCGATCGCATTTAGGATCATCTTCGTAGCGACGTAGTAGGGCAGGTTTGCCGCTAAAAAATACGGCTCATCGTTTAAGCCGTCTTCGCTCCACTGATCCAGCGCGTCTTTGCAAAAAAGTTTCAATCGTCCGTTTTGAATTTCGTTTGCGAATTTTTTTTGTAGCAACGCAAAAAGCTCGGTATCTATCTCATAGCTAGTTACGCCGCAAATCCGCAAAATTCTAAATGTCAAATCACCTAAGCCAGGCCCAATCTCAACGATATTTTGCGTATCTTTGGGAATCGCTTGGATGATTTTGTTTAGCGTCGCTTCGTCGTGTAAAAAATTTTGCCCGAAGCATTTTTTTGCTTTAATATTTTCCATTTTTTTCCTAAATTTCGCCGATTTTACCCAAAAATATCTTATGTAATGATTAGATAAGTCAAATTTAGCTAAAATAAAGCAAAATTTTAGCTAAAGAAGAGCGATGAATCATTTTGCAAAACGCATAATCCCGTGCCTAGACGTCAAAGACGGACGCGTGGTAAAGGGCGTAAATTTCGTAGGTCTCGTGGATGCGGGCGATCCGGTCGAGATAGCCAAACGCTACAACGAGGAGGGCGCGGACGAGCTGTGCTTCCTCGATATCACGGCGTCGCACCTTGAGCGCGATACGATCGTGGACGTCGTAGAGCGGGTCGCGCGCGAGCTTTTTATCCCGCTGACCGTTGGAGGGGGCATCCGCACGATCGACGATATCTCACGCCTGCTAAATGTGGGCTGCGACAAGATCAGCCTCAACTCAGCCGCGATAAAAAATCCAAATTTGATAGACGAAGCGGCAAATAAATTCGGCTCGCAGTGCGTCGTAGTCGCGATCGACGCAAAGAAAACAGACGAGGGCTATAGCGTTTTTATAAACGGCGGTAGGCTAGATACGGGCAAGGATGCGCTTGCTTGGGCGAAGGAGGCGAAGGAGCGCGGTGCTGGCGAGATTTTACTCACGTCGATGGACCGCGACGGCGTTAAAAACGGCTTTGAGTTAAATTTGACGCGCATTTTTAGCGCGCTTGATATTCCCGTCATCGCAAGCGGCGGCGCGGGCAAGATGGAGCACTTTAAGGACGCATTTTTGGCGGGTGCGGACGCGTGTTTGGCAGCCTCTATCTTTCACTTTAGAGAGATCGAAATCAAGGCACTTAAGACATATTTGCGAGAGCAAGGCATCGAGGTTAGGCTGTGAAATTTGAACTCAAATTTAGCGCACAAAAGGGCGTGGCGTGATTATTTCAGCGGGGCGAAACGAGATATTTCCATTTGCGCTACCGATGGGCGTTGGCCTGGTGGATATGAGCATAAATTTGACGGCGCTTTTGCAAAAGAGAGCTATGGTTGATAGTTGCGGCAGATACGAACAAAATTTGACGGCCAATCGGCAACTTGACGAGAGGCTAAATTTGATTGATTCGCCTATTTTGCAAAGCGCGAAATCCGCACAAAATCCGGATAAAATTTCAAACGCACTACCGAGAGAAATCATTTTTATAGGCTCGGCAGGACTTTACAAAGATGGTGAAGTTTTTAAAATTTATGAGAGCTCGGCCGCGGCAAACATCGAAATTTCAAGCCTAGAAAACAAGAGCTATTCGCCGATAGAGAGCGAAATCGCTTCTGTTGTTCCACGTGGAACATGCAAGGTAAATTCATCAAATTTTATCACGACCGACAAAAATTTAGCTCACGAGCTTTTTGCGCGCGGATATTTTTTAGAAAATATGGAATTTTTTGCCGTTCTTAAAGTCGCACAAAAATTTCAAATCCCGGCTTACGGCATATTCGTAGCGACGAATTTTTGCGATAAAAACGCACATACCGATTTTATAAAAAACCACGAGCAAGCCAAAAAAGAGCTCGAAAAATACCTAAAACAAAAGGAAATCATTTGAAAAATTTGCTTGATTTTACATTAGACGAGCTAAAAGAACAGCTCTCGCCGCCGTTTCGCGCGA
>NZ_CALIII010000292.1 GCF_938018145.1 uncultured Campylobacter sp. | reverse complement strand
TCAAACGTTTCTACCATATTTAAAATATCCTTTAAATTTATAAAACTTTCACCCACATAAGATGTTTGAATATCATTTATTTTATAATTTTTGATAGTAGCTTGTTCCTCGAAATTTTTACTATTATTGCTAATATAAAAAATTCTAGCTTCGTTTATATTTGGCTCTTGATTTTTTACAGCAATCTTTTCGCTCAAACACCCAGATAAAAACACCAACGTTATTGCTAAATATAAAATAAAATATTTTTTTATCATTTTATCTCCAATCTAAATATTTTATTAAATTATACCAGAAACAGCTAATCCCATATTAAAAAACAGATATTTATTGTTTTGCAAATACTAGGTTTTATACCACCCGTAAACGTCGCCGTCAAGCTCGCCGTGAAATAACGGCTTTAGTTTTAAATTTAGCTTTACCGCGGGTGCGTCCAAAAGCTCGCTAGAGCGGTAAAGCAGCAGCCATTTTACGCGTTCGTCTAGGGCTTTTAGCGCGTTTTCGCCGCCCTCAAACATCGTTAAACGCGGCGCGAAAGCTTCGTTTATATCGCTAGTTACGCGCACGCTCCTGCCCTCCACGCCAAAAAGCGGTATAGACGCATCAAACTCCTGCTCGCGCGAGTAGATTATCACGTTTGGGTTTTTGCCGTCCTCTATCAGCCTGGTATCAAGCCTCGGGCGGTCGGCGCGGACGGTGGCGCCGCCGACAACTAGCAGCTCAGCCACGCTACGCAGGCGGTGAGAGTGGGTGCGGCTGGCTAAATTTGAGATGATTTTGCTCTGCGCGGTGCCGACTGCGACGCCGTTTGCGCTAAGGGCGAGCTTAAAAAAGCTAAAATTCCCCCTCTGCCACGCTAGAAACGGCTCTATCAGCTCGTCCGCCTCACGCCTTAACACGTCAAATTTGACCGATATGCCGCTGCTTTGCAAGATATGCGCGCCGCCGCTTGCCACGGCATTTTCGTCGCCTCTAGCGATGACGACCTCGGCAAATTTTAGCCGACTTAAAAGCTCGGCGCAAGGCGGAGTTTTACCGCGGTGAGCGCAGGGCTCGAGCGTCACGTAGGCCTTGGCGCCTTTTAGCAGATCGCCGTGATTTTGCAGGATGTATTCATACGTGAAATTTGGCTCCAAGTCCGCGTTTTCAAGCTCGGCCGCGTTTTCAAATTTGACGCCAAAAGCCGCGTTATACTCGCGTAAAAAATCCCTTAAAAACGCCTCGCTTTTTTTGCAAAGCGCCAAAAGAATCGCGCTTGGCTCGGCGTGTAAAAAGCCCGCCTTTTTATGCGCGGCGACTGA
>NZ_CALIII010000291.1 GCF_938018145.1 uncultured Campylobacter sp. | reverse complement strand
TTAAGGCAAAAAAAGTAAAGATAAGACTCCGCGCGGTAGGTAAAAAAGGTATAGAGTTTTTTAGCTTCCAGGGTATAAATTTGCTTGAAAAATACGTCGGCGTAAGCTCGTCTCCTACTTATGAGAAAGCTCAAAATATCATAAAAGACGCGATAGACGACTTCATAAGTGGTACGACGGATAAGGTTATTTTGGTACATAACGGCTACAATAACATGATCTCTCAACAAATTCGTATAAACGATATCGTGCCGGTCGAGCCGCCAAAACTAGTCGAAGTAGAGACGAATTCTTTGATGGAATTTGAGCCAAGCGACGACGGTAAAATTTTAAACGAACTACTTACGAAGTATTTCGAATATAGCATGTATTACGCTTTAGTAGATAGTCTTGCAGCCGAACATAGCGCTAGAATGCAAGCGATGGATAATGCGACTAATAACGCCAAAGAGCGCGTTGCGCAGCTAAAACTATCGTATAACAAGGCTCGCCAAGAGTCTATCACCACTGAGCTTATCGAGATCATCAGTGGCGTCGAATCAATGAAATAATTAAGGAGTATGGATGAAAGGTATCATTTCTCAGGTAATGGGTCCGGTAGTCGATGTCGATTTCACGGATTATTTACCCAAGATCAACGAAGCCGTCGAAGTAAATTTCGAGGTTGAGGGCAAGCAAAATAGACTTGTGCTAGAGGTTGCCGCACACCTTGGCGATAACCGCGTAAGAACTATCGCCATGGATATGAGCGAAGGCTTAACTAGAGGCCTTGAGGCTACGGCTTTAGGCGCGCCTATTAGCGTTCCGGTCGGCGAAAAAGTTTTGGGAAGAATTTTTAACGTCGTCGGCGATCTAATCGACGAGGGCGAAGGCGTAGAATTTGACAAAAAATGGTCTATTCACCGCGATCCTCCACCGTTTGAAGAGCAAAGCACAAAAAGTGAAATTTTTGAAACAGGCATAAAGGTAGTTGACCTTTTGGCTCCTTATGCAAAGGGTGGTAAGGTCGGACTATTCGGCGGTGCTGGCGTTGGCAAAACGGTTATTATCATGGAGCTGATCCACAACGTTGCATTTAAACACAGCGGTTACTCTGTATTTGCAGGTGTTGGCGAGAGAACGCGCGAAGGAAACGACCTTTATCACGAGATGAAAGAAAGTAACGTTTTGGATAAAGTCGCCTTGTGCTACGGCCAAATGAACGAGCCGCCGGGAGCGAGAAACCGTATCGCTCTAACAGGTCTAACGATGGCTGAGTATTTCCGCGACGAGATGGGACTTGACGTTTTGATGTTTATTGATAACATCTTCCGTTTCTCTCAGTCTGGTGCAGAGATGTCGGCGCTTCTTGGACGTATCCCGTCAGCCGTTGGTTATCAGCCGACTTTGGCGAGCGAAATGGGTAAATTCCAAGAGAGAATTACGTCAACCAAAAAAGGTTCAATCACGTCGGTTCAGGCTGTTTACGTTCCTGCGGACGACCTTACCGACCCGGCTCCTGCAACCGTTTTCGCGCACCTTGACGCGACTACCGTTCTAAACAGAGCTATTGCAGAAAAGGGAATTTATCCTGCGGTTGACCCGCTTGATTCGACATCAAGAATGCTCGATCCTCAAATTTTAGGCGGTGAGCACTATAAAGTCGCTCGCGGCGTGCAGGCGGTTTTGCAAAAATATAAAGATCTTCAAGACATCATCGCTATCCTTGGTATGGACGAGCTTAGCGAAGAAGATAAGGTCACGGTTGACCGCGCTAGAAAGATTGAGAGATTTTTATCTCAGCCATTCTTCGTTGCCGAGGTATTTACGGGAAGCCCTGGTAAATACGTAAGTCTTGAGGAGAATATCGCCGGCTTTAAGGGAATTTTGGAAGGCAAATATGATGATTTGCCGGAAAACGCATTTTATATGGTAGGAAACATCGACGAGGCGATAGCAAAAGCTGAAAAACTTAAAGCCTAAATTTAAAGGAAAAAGTAATGAATAAATTACATTTAGAAATCGTTACGCCTGAGGGTTTAGTGTTTTCAAACGATATCAAAAGCGTAGTTTTGC
Source organism: uncultured Campylobacter sp. (assembly GCF_938018145.1). Lineage (GTDB taxonomy): Bacteria > Campylobacterota > Campylobacteria > Campylobacterales > Campylobacteraceae > Campylobacter_A. The sequence continues at coordinate 2,309 of NZ_CALIII010000291.1, read as the reverse complement.
CGGGTAGCGAAGGCGAGTTTGGGGTTTTGCCCGGACACGCCTCGCTTATTTCGCTTTTGAAAGCCGGCGTTATAGACATCGAGAGCGAAGATAAAAGTCATGATGCCGTCGCGATAAACTGGGGATATGCCGAGATAAACGAAGGTAAGGCCACGATCCTTGCCGACGGCGCCGTTCACGTTTCTGGAAATTCCGAGAGCGAGATAGCAAATTCATTGCAAAAAGCAAAGGATTTGATCGCTAGCATGAGCAGCGAGAACAACGCTATGGCTGCTGCCGTAGCAAAACTAGATAGTATGGCTCGGACAAGATAGTGGCTGGGCTTGATATCTTTTTGAACTACTTATCAAGAAGTAGTTTTATTACTATATTCGTACTTAGTTGGCTCTCTTTTTATTTTATAATAAGCCTTACCATACTTTTATCCCGTATGGCGGGGCTTGCCTCATGGCAAAAAAAAGAGCAAAATGCGCTTGAGTCGCTATTAATGGGCGGCTCTAAGCATACTCTAAACGACTCCGTTTTAAAAAGATTCGTAAGCGGCTCCGTATCTAAAGAAAAGCTTTCGGTCGCCGTTAGTATTTCAGAGAGGAATGCTACTAGCGGCATTACTTGGCTTAGCATTATTGCTTCCACTTCGCCTTTTATCGGACTTTTTGGTACGGTTGTTTCCATCTTGGAGACATTTTCTCAGCTTGGTCAAGGCGGAGGAAATGCGTCGCTAGGTGTTATCGCCCCAGCTATCAGCGAGGCTCTTGTGGCTACAGGAGCGGGTATATTCGTGGCGATTCCAGCTTATACCTTTAGCTTACTTATCAAACGAAAAGCCTATGAGCTCATGGGCGTCATCAGGCGTGAAGTCGACATCCTCGTAACGCTTAAAGAAGATCAATGATAAATCTTGACGAAACTCCGGAGCTAAACATAACTCCGCTCGTGGATATCATGCTTGTTTTGCTAGCGATTCTTATGGTTACGACGCCTACTATCGTTTACGAGGAGCAAATTTTACTACCGGACGGCTCAAAAACCAAAACATCCTCGGCTCAAAGAAAAGATTTGACCGTTATCGTGGATGCCACCAAAAAGGTTAGGATCGACCAAAATACTATGGATCTGCGCGAGCTTCCCGATAATATCGTGCTTATCGGGGCAAAATACGATAAAAACTCGCCTGTTTATATTAAGGCCGACAAAAGCCTCATATACGATGATGTGATGTTTGTTTTGAAGAGCGTAAAAAACGCAGGCTTTACAAAGGTAGCGCTTCAGACTAATGGATAAATTTGATCTCAAATTTAACACTTCCGGCTATTTCCTACTATCGGCTTTTCTTTACCTTTGTATCATAAGCGGTATTTTTATTAAGCTTACCTATTTTAAGGAAGAGCCGAAAAAATACACCGATACTAAAGATGCTTTTATGGATATTATGATAGTTGAGCGCGAGCCCGACATCACCGTAAAAGCGCCTGAGCCTAAAAAAGAGGTTGTAAAAGAAGAAAAACCCCAGCCTGTAAAAAAAGAGGAAGAGGTTAAAAAAGAAGAGCCAAAACCGGATACCACAAACAAGCCACCTGAACCAGATCCTACACCGCCAGAGCCTGAAGAAAAAAAGGTTGAAGAGCCAAATTTAAAGGATTTATTCGGCAGTATCGATACCTCTAAGCTAAAAGAAGATAAGGTCACTAAGAAAAAAGAGCAACCAAAAGAACAAAGTCGTAAAAAACCGGAAAAAGTCCAGATAACGATCCAGCAAAAAAAAGCTAGCGACGTGATAAATTCGCTTACTTTGGATCAGGTTGCTAAAACTCCAAAGTCGCAAATGACGGGCGAATACAACGAATATTTCGGCACGATCAGCAGAATTTTGCAGAGCAAATGGAGTGCCTATAAGGCCGACTCTAGCGATGAAGCAGAAGTCGAGATAGTAATCGATGTTGACGGATCGTTTAGTTACGATATAAAAAAGTTATCGTATAATAGCGAATTTAACGACAAGGTTAGAGATTTCTTAGAGCGTATGACTTCTGAGAAATTTCCGCCGCCTACTCAGATAGGCAGAGCTGTTAAGCTCGGAACTAAATTGCAAGACAAACTAGAATAACGGAGGAACAATGAAGAAAATTTTACTTTTTCTTACTTTTACGAGTTGGCTTTTTGCCGTTGATGCCACTATCTCGGTCGTCAACAAGGGTATGGCCTTACCAAAAATCGTGCTTCAAGACGCCACTACGGCCGTCGGCGATCAAACTTTTAAGGGCAAATTTCACAAAATTATGCTGGGAGATCTAAAGGTAAGCTCTGAT
>NZ_CALIII010000290.1 GCF_938018145.1 uncultured Campylobacter sp. | reverse complement strand
AAAAGACGAAATTTCTTAAAATTTGCCGCCGTTTCGGGAGCTGCGGCGCTACCTAGCGCGCTAAATGCCGCAAGCCAAAACGCAGATAAAATATCGCAAAACAAAGCCGCGATGAAGCGCTTTGAAAAAGCTATAAACAGCGCAGACGCGGCGGCTCTAAAAGAGCTGGTGGATCCAAAAGCGCCATTTCTCACGCCTGCTTCGCCAGAGCCGCTTTACGGCGGAGAGGGGTACTTTGCGGTAGTAAAGATGATGCGAGATAGCTTCCCTGACGTGCAGTGGGCGATGCAAGACATGGTGGCGGACGAGCGCTGCGTGGCGGTATATTGGCTCTGCAACTGGTACGCATGAGCATGACTTTGCGGGTATTGCAGCTACTGGGCGTAAATTTAGCGCTAGGGTGATGAATTTTTACTATTTTAACGATGCCGGCAAGATCACGAACGACGTAGCGGCCGAGGGTATGATCGCCATCTTGCGAGCTATCGGCGCGTGCGATAAATAACCATTTCAGGCTTTACTTCGCCTTTTTCAGCTATTTTTGGCTAAAATCGCCCAAAAATCAAAAAGGCGAAATATGGACTATATCAAGCTTCTAAAAGATAACGGCCTGCTGCGCGTCATTGACGAGCCCGCGGACATCGATCTAGAGATCGCGCACGCGAGCTACATCGAGGTCAAGCGCGAAAACTCGCAGGCGCTGCTTTTTACAAATCCCGTCTGTAAAAAAACCGGACGCAAATTTGCCCCCGTGCTAACAAACATCTACGGCTCAAAGCGCGCTTTAGAGCTTATTTTCGGACGCGAGCCTGACGAGATCGCAAGCGAGATCGAGCGGCTTTTAAAACCCAAAAAGCCTAAAAGCTTTGGCGAAAAGCTAAATTTTGCCGCGTATTTGTTTAAAATGAGAAAAATTTTTACAAAAAGATTAAAAGGCGAGGGCGAGTGCCAGCAGGTCAAATTTACGGGTGAGGATGTCGACCTGTTCTCACTTCCAGCGTTAAAGACGTGGCCGCTTGACGGAGGCGCCTTTATCACGATGGGGCAGGTTTATACGCAGAGCCTAGACGGCGAACTGCAAAACGTCGGCATGTACCGATTGCAAATTTATGGTAAAAATCGCCTCGGCATGCACTGGCAGATCCACAAAGACGGCGCGAATTTCTTTAACGAATACAAGCGCGCAGGCCGCAAGATGCCCGTCTCCGTGGCGATAGGGGGCGATCCGCTATATATCTGGTGCGGTCAGGCGCCGCTGCCAAAGGGCGTGTTTGAGCTGCTGCTTTACGGCTTTATCCGCAAAGAGCCGGCCAAACTCGTAAAGTCGCTGACGAATGAAATTTACGTCCCGCACGACGCGGACTACGTGATCGAGGGCTTTGTGGATACGGATAAATTTGAGCTTGAGGGGCCGTTTGGCGATCACACGGGCTTTTATACGCCGGTGGAGCCGTTTCCGGTGATGGAGGTCACGGCGATCACGAGCAAGCGTGAGCCCCTGTTTCACGCGACCGTAGTCGGCAAACCGCCGCTTGAGGATAAGTACATGGGCTGGGCGACCGAGCGCATTTTCTTGCCGCTTTTGCGTACGACGGTGCCGGAGCTGCTGGACTACAACATGCCTGAAAACGGCGTCTTTCACAACCTGATTTTAGCTAAAATCAACGCCCTTTATCCGGCGCACGCAAAGCAGGCGATGCACGCGTTTTGGGGCGTGGGGCAGATGAGTTTCGTCAAGCACGCGGTTTTCGTCGGCGATGATGCGCCAAATTTGAGCGATTATGACGCGCTTGCGGAGCATATTTTAAACCGTTTCGGCGATAAAAGCCTGCTAATCAGCGAGGGCGTGTGCGATCAGCTCGATCACGCGAGCCCGAACTCGTGCTTTGGCGGTAAGCTGGGGATCGACGCGACGCAGGACTTTTCTACGCCTGCGCCCGTGCTTTTGGATGACGCCGCGCTGCTGGCTAAATTTAAAGAAGTAGAGCCGAATTTAACGCAGCTCGTGCAGTTTAAAACAAATACCAAAACTCCGATTTGCGTCGTCAAATTTGATAAAAACCGCCTCGTAAAAGAGGTTTTTGATGAGCTTTTGAAATTTAAAGAGCACTTTAAACTACTCGTTTTCGTCGGCTGCGAAAATCGTCTGGAAAACCAGTATATGCTGCTTTGGCGCGTGACGAATAACATTGACGCCTTGCGCGATATATATGTGCGTGAGGGCGCGGTCTGTATCGACGCCACCGCAAAAGGCGAGGCCGAGGGCTATACGCGCGGCTGGCCGCTGCAAACCGACTGCGACCGAGACGTGGTAGCGGATCTGGTTAAGCGCGGCGTAGTAAAAGACGAGCCCGAGCTAT
>NZ_CALIII010000289.1 GCF_938018145.1 uncultured Campylobacter sp. | reverse complement strand
GATTTGCGTTTATATCTTTCATTGCGTCCTCTTTGAGTGTGAATTGTTGAAAAAATAGACTAAAAATAGCACCGCAAAGCTTATAAACAGCATAATCGCCGAATAAACGTGCGCCTTAGTATAGTCCATGAGCTCGACGGCCTCGTAGATAGCGATGCTAGCGACTTTTGTCTTGTCTGGGGCGCTGCCGCCTATCATCAGCACGACGCCAAACTCGCCCAAAGTGTGCGCGAAACTTACTATGAGAGCAGTTAGAAGCGAGGGTTTGATATTTGGCAAGGCGACTCTAAAAAGCGTCTCCCATTTGCCTTTGCCTAGCGAATAGCTCGCCTCAAAAAGGCTCTTTGGCAGGCTCGCAAAGCCCGCCTGAAGCGGCTGAAACATAAACGGCAGCGAGTAGATGCAGCTAGCGATGATGAGGCCTGAAAAGTTAAAAACCAAGCGGATATCAAAGGTTTCCTCAAAAAATTTGCCCAAAAAGTTGTAAGGCGAGAGAAAAACCAGCATGTAAAAACCGAGTACCGAAGGCGGCAACACGAGAGGTAGCGAGATCACGGCTTCTAGCACGGGTTTAAATTTAAAACTCGCGCGGCTGAGCCAAAACGCAACCGGCAACACGAGAAAAAACAAGATCGCAGTCGAGATAAAAGCAAGCTTTAGCGAGAGGTAAAAGGGCGTAAAATCGATATTCATCTCGGCTCGCTTTGCGCGTAAATTTCAGCGTTTCGCTCGTCAAATTTGTCGTTTTCGCTACCGCTTTTTTGCAAATTTAGCCCAAACGCCTTGGCGCTTATCGCCGCTTCGTCGCCAGCTTTTAAATTTGCCGCTTCCGCAGCGCTTAGAGCTACTTCGCAAAGCTGCTGACCTATGGAAACGACGGCTACGTAGATGGCGTCGCGCTTTGAGATCTCTAAAATTTTTGCCGGTAGGCTAAATTTCTGCGAGCCTCTGTGGCGCAAAAATATCTCGCCCGGGCTGCCTTCCTGCGCGATTTTACCGCCCTCTAGCACGAAAACTTTTGAGGCGAGTTTGTAGATCTCCGCGACGTCGTGACTAACCAAAATCGTCGTCATATCAAACTCGGCGTGCACCTTAGCAAGGTAGTCTTGCAGCTTTTCGCGCATGGCGTTATCAAGGGCCGAGAGCGGCTCGTCGAGTAGCAAAATTTCGGGCTTTCGCATGAGGGCGCGGGCTAGGGCGGCACGCTGCTTTTGACCGCCCGAGAGCTGCGAGATGGCGGCGTTTTCTAGCGAGCTCATCTCGACAAGACCCAGCAGCTTGCGGGCTAAATTTACGTCGTCGTTTGCAAAAAGCAGATTTTTCATCACGTTCATATTTGGAAAAAGCGCGTAGTCTTGAAATAAAAACCCGATATTTCGGCTTTGCGGCGGAGCGAAGTTCTTGCCGCCAAAAAGCGTCCGACCGCCTGCTTTTATCGTTCCGCTATCAGGCGTTTCAAAGCCCGCGATCAGGCGCAGTAGCGTTGTTTTACCGCTGCCGCTTTTGCCGTAAAGAGCGACAAATTCGCCCTTTTTTACGTTCAAATTTACGTCTAAATCAAATTTTCCGTTTGCGCCGTTTAGGCTTTTTATGCAGTTTAGTTCTATCATGCGATGTAGAGCGAGGTTGCCTTGACGTAGGCGTAAATTTGATCGCCCGGCGCTAAATTTAGCCGCTTTAGCGATGATGTCGAGATGATGCTTTCAAACTCAAATTTGCCCGCGTTTAGATGCAGCGAGCTTGTGATTTGCCCTCTTTGGATATCTGAAATTTGCGCTTTTATCTCGTTTGAGACCGAGCAGTTTAAAAGCGGGGAAGTAGCGACGAAGACGTCCGAGCTTTTAAAGCCTAGCCGAACTTCGTCGCCGATTTTTAAATTTTGCAGATTTTCCAAAGAGAGCATTTTTAGGCTTAAATTTTCGGCGCTAAACTCAAAAACGCTAACGCCGTCATTTTGCTCTATCGCCGAAATTTTAGCCTTTATCATTTAGATGTTGTATCCGAATTTTCTAAAGATTTCCTTCGCGCGGTCGCTTCTGATGAAGTCGTAGAAAGCTTTTGCTTCAGGATTGTTTTCGCCGTGTTTTAGGATAACCATGCCTTGGTCGATCGGGGTGTAAAGCGCAGGATCGATGAGGATAAAGTTTTTGCCCTCTTTGTACTCGGCCATTTTTTTATCGTACATTGCAGAAGCCGCGATAAATCCGACGTCAGCAGCGCTTAGAGCTTGGCTTAGAGCCTCGCCGATAGATTTTGCTAGGATGACGTTTTTCTCGACTTTATCGTAGATGCCCGCTTTTTTTAGAGCTTCGATGCTAGCTTTGCCGTACGGAGCGGTTTCAGGGTTTGCGATCGCGATGGCTTTTAGGCCTTCTACCGCGTTTATGCCTTTAGCTAGATCGATATCTCTGATCGTAAATAGAGCAAGTGCGCCCTGAGCGTATACTACGGGCTGGGTTACGGCAAATTTGGTATCATATAGGTCTTGTACGAATTTCATATTTGCAGCCATGAAAACATCCGCCGGAGCGCCGTTTTTGACCTGAGTAGATAGCGCGCCGCTAGCTCCTAGCGTGACGGTTACTTTGGTGTCTGGATTTGATTTAGCAAACTCCGCTTTTAGCTCGTCAAACGCATAAGTGACGTTTGCAGCGGCAAATACGTTGATCTCGCCTGCGTTTAGGTTAAAAGCGGCGATGGCCGCGGCTACTAGTGAAAAAAATGTTTTTTTCATTTTTTATACTCCTATTATTATTTGGCTTGCTTTGATGATGGCGACCAGCTCGTCGCCCACGCCGATTTTCATATCCATCGCGCTATCTTTGGTGATGATAGAGGTTATCGTCTGATGGTTGCTGATTTCTAGCACGATTTCGGCGTTTACCGAGCCGATTTTGGCCTCGATCACGCGTCCTTTTAGTAAATTTGCCGCGCTTAGTTTTAGATTTTCCTCTTTTGCGAGCATTACGCTTGGAGCTTTAAAGATAAATACGACCTTTTTGCCGACTTTTAAATTTAGATTTTTTTCAGACTCGACCGTGACGTTGGCGCGTAAAATTTCGCCGTTTGAGAGTTTGGCGCTGATTTGCGAATTTACCGCGCCCGTTTTTACTTCGGTTATCTCACAGCTTAGTTGATTTCGCGCGCTCAGACTCATGCTCATGCGCTGTAAATTTAAAATTTCGTTCGTATCGACGTTTATATTTGAACAAACTTTTTCTAAAAATATCTTTTGGCTCTCCAGCATCGCGTCGTATAGCGCGATCATCTTTTTGCCGTACGGCGTGAGCTCCGAGCCGCTGTTTTTCTTGTTGCCTTCGGCTCTTGCGATTAGCGGTTCGTCCGAGCGGTTATTTAGCGCGTCTAGGCTGTCCCATGCGTTTTTGTACGAGATGCCGACGTACTCGGCCGCTTTTGTTATGCTTTTGGTGTGCTCTACAGCCTTTAAAAGCTCTATGTGCTTAGCTAACACCGATACGCCGCTATCTAAAAATAGCTCTAAACTAACGTCTGCTTTCATGAAAATCCCCCAAATTCTATCAATATAAAAAAATAATTTGCTAGGAAGTATATTTAAATATATATGAAAAATAACTTAAATAAACTTCGTAATACCGGGCATTTTGAAATTTATAAATTTAAAAGCTACATTGAGATAAAATCTCAGGTTACTGCCTTTGCAGACTTAAAATTCGGAGATTTGATGAGAAAATTTTTACTCTCTCTTTTGCTTTTTTTTAGTTGCGTTTTTGCCGAACAAACGCAAGAAAAGAGCGAATTTGACGACGAATTTACCCAGCCTAGCGAGATTTTCGATCCGCTTAGCGGCTATAATAGAATGATGACGGGATTTAACGATTTTATGTACGTAAACGCCATCCATCCCGCGATAAAAGGCTACAACTACATAGTGCCAGAGGCTGCCAGAACTGCGGTGGGGAACTTTTTTGACAACCTTTTATATCCCGTTCGCTTCGTAAACAACCTCTTGCAGTTTAAATTTAGCGAGGCCGGCGAAGAGACGCTGAGATTTTTGGCAAATACGATCATCGGCTTTGGCGGACTAACCGACGGCGCGAAATACTACAATCTGCAGCGCCATGACGAGGATTTTGGCCAGACGCTTGGATACTGGGGCGTGGGTAGCGGATTTCACGTGGTTTTGCCGTTTATCGGACCCTCAAATTTACGCGATATCGTCGGTCTAGTCGGCGATTATTATCTCGATCCCATCAGCTACGTAAAGCCGGCTCTAGACTCCTTTGCGATAAAAACTTTCCGTCAGGGCAACCTTTTGTCTTTACATCCAGACGCTTACGACAATCTTAAAAAAGATGCGATCGACCTGTATCCGTTTCTACGCGACGCCTACGAACAGCGCCGCAACCACTTAATAAAGGAATAAAATGAAATTTTTAAAAATCATCCTGCTTGCGCTTTTTAGCGCGGTTAGCCTCTTTGCGATCAGTGAGGAGCAGATAAAATCTACGATGCAAAAAACGACGCAAGACGCCATCGAGGTGCTAAAAAACGCAAATTTGAGCAAAGACGAGAAAATAAATAAAATTTTCGCCGTTTTTGATCCATATTTCGACTACGAGCAGATGTCTAAAATCGCCCTAAGCAAGCGCTACAACAACCTAAATGCCGAGCAAAAGGCTAAATTTAACAAAGCTTTTGAAGAGAGGTTAAAATCAAGCTACGTCGATAAACTTTTAAGCTACAAAAACCAAACTATAAATTTTAAAGATGTAACCAAACCAAACGAAAATCGCTACTTTCTAAACGCCGATTTAGTCGGCGAGGACGGTAAAAACTACGGCTTTACGTATAAATTTTACAACGCCAAAGATCGCGGCTGGCTCATCTACGATGTCGAAATTTTAGGCGTTAGTATCATCCAGACCTACCGCAGCCAGTTTGATAGCTTGATGGAAAACGAGAGCTTTGAAAATTTGCTTAGCAAGCTAAACTCCGTCCAAGCTCCGCAATAAGGCGTTGATGAAGCGGATTTTTAAATTTATCGTCAACTTTCCAAAGAGCGTTATCGCAGGCGTACTGGCCGCGACGCTCTTTTTTGGATATTTTAGCGGCAAGCTCGAGGTGGACGCGTCGACCGAGACGCTGCTGCTTGAAAGCGATAAAGATCTAGCCGTCTTTAGAGACGTTTCTAAACGCTACGTTAGCCCAAACTACCTAGTCATCGCCTACACGCCAAAAGACGATCTGCTCGCGCCATCTACGCTTGAAAAGATAGAAAATTTAAGCCGCGAACTAGAAAAAAACGAGCTTGTATCAAGCGTCATTTCTATATTAAACATCCCGCTGCTTCAAAGCGGAACTAACGATCTTAGCGAGCTGGTTAAGCATGTACCTAGCCTTGCCGATACCGATATAAACAAAACCTTGGTGCGCCGCGAGTTTGCGGATAGTCCGCTATATACGAACAACCTCGTTAGCCGCGATCTAAAAACTACGGCGATCGTGCTAAATTTAAAGACCGATGAGAAATATCAAAGCATACTAAACGAGCGAAACGCTCTGCTAAACGCCAAGATTGATGGCAATATCACAAGCGAGCAAAAACAGCGTTTAAGTACGGTAAATGCGCAGTTTAAAGCCCACCGCGACGAAGCGCGTATAAAAGAGCACGCCGCGATCGAGCAGATACGCGAGACGATAGCGAAATTTGGCGGCGGCGAGAGCCTGTTTTTAGGCGGTGCGAACATGATCGCCGACGATATGGTGAGCTTCGTGCGATCCGATCTTGCGACATACGGTATCAGCGTTACGCTACTTTTGGTCTTTTGTCTTTGGCTCTTTTTTAGGCAGATTCGCTACATCGTTATGCCGATTTTTATCTGCGTGATTAGCGTTATCTGGGCGAGCGGACTGTTTGGGTTTTTCGGCTGGGAGATTACCGTCATCAGCTCAAACTACATCGCCCTTCAGCTCATCATCACGATCTCGGTCGTCATCCACCTGATCGTGAGCTACCGCGAGTTTTGCCTTACCAAGCCGCACCTTAACAACCGCCAGCTCGTTTATCTCACGCTACGCGATAAGGCCAGCCCATCGTTTTTTGCGATATTTACGACCGTTATCGGCTTTTT
>NZ_CALIII010000288.1 GCF_938018145.1 uncultured Campylobacter sp. | reverse complement strand
CCCGAGCTTACCATTACGAAATTTTTGATCTGCGGAGCGATGTTTTTACCGCTTTGGCTGTTGCTTTTTTCCTCGGGGATTTTTGGTTGGATGATGTTGATGACGCACTCGTTTGAGCCCATCACGCGCTTTATGTCGGTTCGCAGCTCGTTTGCTACGTCGGGATTTGAGCTTACGATCTCGACCTCGATTAAAATTTTATCGCCGATTTCGACGTTTTTTACGAATCCAAAGCTCACGATATCTTTCTCAAAGCCCGGATATATCACGCCTTTTAGTCTATTTAAGACATCCTCTTTACTTAACATTTTTCTCCTTCATTAGATTTTTTGAAATTTTATACGCGCAAAATTTAGGCCCGCACATCGAGCAAAATTCCGCCTTTTTAAACGACTCTTGCGGCAAGCTCTCGTCATGCAGCTCGCGCGCTCTTTCGGGATCTAGGCTTAGCTCAAACTGCCTGTTCCAGTCAAAAGCGTATCTAGCGTCGCTCATCGCGTGATCGCGCTCTATCGCTCCAGCCTTGCCTAGCGCGACGTCGGCTGCGTGAGCGGCGATTTTATGCGCTACGATACCCTCTCTGACGTCGTTTGCGTTTGGCAAACCAAGGTGCTCTTTAGGCGTCACGTAGCACAGCATCGAGGCTCCGTAAAAGGCCGCCATCGTCCCGCCGATAGCCGAAGTGATGTGATCGTACCCCGCGCCGATATCCGTAGGCAGCGGCCCTAGCACGTAAAATGGCGCGCCGTGGCACAGCTCGCGTTCGATTTTCATATTATACTCTATTTGGTTTAAAGGAATATGACCCGGCCCCTCGATCATCACCTGCACGTTTTTCTCCCATGCGCGTAGCGTTAGCTCGCCTAAAACCCGCAGTTCGCTAAGCTGAGCTTCATCAGTCGCGTCGTATAGGCAGCCAGGACGCAACCCGTCGCCAAGAGATAGCGCGACGTCGTGAGCGGCGCAAATTTCTAAAATATCGTCAAAGGCTTCGTAAAACGGGTTTTCTTTATGATGATGCATCATCCAGCTAGCAGTTAGGCTACCGCCGCGGCTAACGATACCCATCTTGCGTTTTGCGACTAGCGGCATAAATTTGAGCAAAAAGCCCGCGTGTATAGTAAAGTAGCTAACGCCCTGGCGCGCCTGTTTTTCGAGCGTTTTTAGGATGTCATCCGTCGTCAAATTTTCGACTTCTTTTATATCGTGGATGATCTGATACATCGGCACGGTGCCTATGGGGACGGTCGAGTTTGCGATTATAGCGCTTCTAATGGCATCCAGATCGCCGCCCGTGCTTAGATCCATGACCGTGTCGGCGCCGTATTTTAGGCAAATTTGCAGCTTTTCAAGCTCGGCGCAGATATCGCTGCTTAGGCTCGAGTTGCCGATATTTGCGTTGATTTTGGTTTTTGCCTTCCTGCCGATCGCCATCGGGAGCAAATTTTCGTGATGGATGTTGGCGGGGATTATCATCTTGCCCGCGGCGACCTCGCTTCTAACGAGCTCGGGATCTAGCATTTCAGCCTGCGCTACGTAGTTCATCTCGGGCGTTATGACGCCTTTTTTAGCGTAGTACATCTGCGTCGGAGTTTTGTCGGCGGAGTCAAATTTGACCCGAAATTCTTTCATGTTTCGCTCCTTAAAATTTTGGTTCTAATCTTACTCAAAAAAGATAAAAACAAGCTTTTAGGATGTATAATATCGTAACACTTCGCCAAAGGAGAAATTTTGCTAGACGTTACGCTGATAATGCTCGGAGCCGGAAGCTCCAGCCGTTTTGAAATGCCCGTTAAAAAGCAGTGGTTGCGCGTCGGAAGCGATCCGCTATGGCTCTTTGCGGCTAAAAATTTAAGCTCGCACTACGCTTTTAAAGAGATAATCATCGCCTCAAACGAGGAAAAATATATGAGCAAATTTGCCCCAACGTATCGCTTCGTAAAAGGCGGCGCGACCCGTCAAGAGAGCCTAAAAAACGCTCTTAAGCTCGTTCAAAGCGAATATGTTTTGGTTAGCGACATCGCTCGTCCGATGATTAGCGCCGAGCTTTTCTCGCGCATCATAGGCGGCATCCAAAACGCCGACTGCGTCGTACCTGCACTAAAGGTGCCAGATACCGTTTATCTGGGCTCCCAGGCCGTCGATAGAGAGCAGATTAAACTCATCCAAACTCCGCAGCTCTCGCGCACGGCGATGCTAAAAAGCGCGCTTGAATCAGGTCAAATTTACACCGACGATAGCTCGGCGATAGCGGCTGCGGGCGGTAAAATTTGGTACGTGCAGGGCGATGAAAACGCTAGAAAAATAACATTTAAAGACGATCTAGCCAAAATTTGTGGCCTTAGCGCGCCGTCAAGCGAAATTTACGTCGGTAACGGTTTTGACGTGCATGCCTTTGAAGAAGAGAAAAAAGAGGGAAGTTTCGTAACAATCGGCGGCGAAAAAATCCCTTTTGAACGAAATTTAAGGGCCCACTCCGACGGCGACGTAGCTATCCACGCGCTCATAGACGCAGTGCTAGGAGCGGCGGGGCTGGGCGATATAGGCGAGCATTTCCCCGATACCGACGATAAATTTAAGGGTGCGGACTCGGCTATGTTACTAAAAGAAGCATATAGGCTCGTTCAAAGCGTCGGTTTTGAGCTGATAAACGCCGACGTCACCGTTATCGCCGAGAGGCCAAAGCTTAGTAAATTTAAATCCGCGATGGAAATAAACATCGCAAATGCGCTAAATTTAACCCCGAGCCGCATAAACGTAAAGGCCACGACGACCGAGAAGCTAGGCTTTACGGGGCGAGGCGAGGGCATAGCCGCCACGGCGTCGGCGAGTCTAAAAATTTACGACTGGACGCAAAAATAAAACGACGAAAGTAAAAAAATGAGAGTTTTGATAATAGAAAACGAAATCTACCTAGCCCAAAGCATCGCCTC
>NZ_CALIII010000287.1 GCF_938018145.1 uncultured Campylobacter sp. | reverse complement strand
GCGGTGCGGCCGAGGTTGTCGGTAGATAGCTCGTATGTTAGCTCGTCGCCGATCTCTACGCCAGAGTCTACTTTTTTGGCTTCGCTTACGCCGAGATAATGCTCGTTATCCTCTGCCAAGCGCTCGTCGCCATCCTCTACGACGGTGATTTTTTGATATAGATGAAGGGTCTTGGTCGCATTATCTATAACCGCGTCGTATTCGTAGTTTTCGCCGTAAATTTTCTTTGCGGTATTGATAATAGCTCTTATGACGCGCTCTTTTACGTCCTCGATTTCGAGCCCTTTTTCATTTGCGATAGATTCTATGATATCCGCTATTTTTTCCATATTATTTTTGCTCCGTTATTTAAAATTTGGGGGAATTTTTGAGTTAGAGGGGTATTATACAAGCTTTATACTTTTAAGAAGTTTAATGCGTTTTTTATGATGAATTTGCTATATTCACAGATTAAATTAAAGATTTCAAAGGATTAAAAATGGAGCTAAAACTCGCTAGAACGCAACTTGACGCCAAACCAAAAACGATCTCTCTTGAAAAAATCGAAGCGGCATTTGCTAAAGATCCGCAACAAATTTTCTATTTCGACAGAGAAAACAGCCACAAACAACTCATCGCTTTGGTTGAATTTTTCGAGGAAAAAGGCCTTAGCGTCTACCACCGCACCGTAAAATACGGACTCGACGAAAACGACTACATGTACGAGGTGCACATCCTTTGAGCGCAGCGCAAAAAAAGCTCTTTATCCAGACTTTAGGCTGCGCGATGAACGTCCGCGACAGCGAGCACATCATCGCCGAGCTCAAGCAAAAAGAGGACTACGAGCTCACTCAGGACATCTCCGAGGCCGACCTCATCCTCATCAACACCTGCTCGGTGCGCGAAAAGCCCGTACATAAGCTTTTTAGCGAGGTCGGCGGTTTTGAAAAAGTAAAAAAAGCAGGCGCTAAAATAGGCGTTTGCGGCTGCACGGCAAGCCATCTGGGAAGCGAAATTTTTAAACGAGCGCCTTACGTGGATTTCGTACTCGGTGCGCGAAACGTCAGTAAAATTTCAGCCGCGGTTAAGACGCCTAAATTTATCAGCACCGACATAAATCACGACGAGAGCGAGTATGCATTCGGCGAATTTCGCGGCTCGCCGTATAAAAGCCACATAAATATCTCGATCGGCTGCGATAAAAAATGCACCTACTGCATCGTCCCGCACACCAGAGGCGACGAGATCTCGATCCCCGCAAATTTGATCCTGCGCGAAGTAAAAAAAGCCGCCGAGGGCGGAGCGAAGGAAATTTTCTTGCTCGGGCAAAACGTAAACAACTACGGCAAGAGATTTTCAGGCACGCACGAGAAGATCGATTTTAGCGACTTGCTCGTAAAGATCAGCGAGATAGATGCCGTCGAGCGCATACGCTTTACCAGCCCTCATCCGCTCCATATGGACGATAAATTTTTAGAAATCTTTAGTCAAAATCCCAAAATTTGCAAATCCATGCACATGCCGCTTCAAAGCGGAAACACCAAAGTCCTACGCGAGATGAAGCGCGGCTACACCAAAGAGTGGTTTTTAGACCGAGCAGCTAGACTGCGCGCGATGTGCCCGGATGTTAGTATTTCGACCGACATTATCGTGGCGTTTCCGGGCGAAACGGACGAGGAGTTTGAGGATACGATGGACGTGCTAGAAAAGGTGCGCTTCGAGCAAATTTTTAGCTTTAAGTATTCGCCTCGCCCGATGACTAAGGCGGCGGAGTTTACAAATCAAATCGACGAAGCCGTCGCAAGCGCTCGTTTAACCCGCCTACAAAGTCGCTACAACGAGATTTTAGACGAAATAGTCGCGGCGCAAAAAGGCAAAATTTTCGACGTATATTTTGAGGAGCTTCGCGCAAACGGCGGCGTCGCCGGCAGGAGCTTTAATAACTTCCTCGTTCAAGTCGCAGGTAGCGAAGAGCTGCTAGGCAAAACGCTAAAAGTGCGCGTGAACGACCCAAAAAGAATGGTGCTTTACGGTGAGCTTGTGGGCTAAATTTAAACGAAGCGTTTTTATAAATTTAGCCCCGCGCATTATCTATTTTTTTATTTGGATTATATTT
>NZ_CALIII010000286.1 GCF_938018145.1 uncultured Campylobacter sp. | reverse complement strand
CCTTGTAACGCCTTACGTTAAGCCTGCGATGGAAAAGAAATTTAAAGAAGCGTGCAGACGGCTCGCCGTCCCGCCGATAAACCGCGGATTTTTATTTGCTTCGGGCGCGGATCTTGCGCTATTTGAGGAGCTTTTTTAGACGTCTACGTTTTGGGTGAGAGCCTGCGATAAAAGATAGTTAAAATTTAGAAATACACTAACGCTTTCTTTGCAGTGGCTTTATATTTAACCGCGCTAGACGAGCCGGCTAAGCATCCTACGAAATGAGATATCGCTGCTTTATATTAAAAAGGCGACTTAAAACTCGGTTCGGTACATAAATTTAAATTTTACGGCCGGTAGTTTGAATGCAGCAGCGATATTTTAATTGAGCGGTTTGGTACTAAATATGCCGTTCTAAAATCCTTAAATACCGCTTACGAAAATATCGGTATCTGCAAAAATAGCTCGAATTGTCGTGCAAAAGGCGTAGGCGTAAATATACAAAAAGGCAAGCGCCCTAAATCTTCGATAAATTCACGCCCGAAATTATGGGCGATAAGGGTCAAGCGGTCTTAATTAAATTTCGCAAGCCGTTATCACTCCCCGTATTTTTTCTTTAGATCGTCCCACGTCACCAGCGTGCGTTTGCCCTCTAGGCTGCGGATGCGCGTGACGTCTTGCATCATCTCGAGCACCCCTTTAAATACGCCGTTTTCATCGCGCACTGCGGCGTAGTAGATGTAGATAAATTTGCCGTGAAGCTCCAGCCAAAAGTCGATCTCGTCGCGCTCGCCCTTGCGAAAGGCGTCGATGATCTCCAGCACGCTAGCTACGCTCTCGCGCGGGTGGCAGTTTTTTACGTCGCGCCCGATGACGCCCGCGCTTCGCGGAAATACGCGGTGCTTGGTGTCGGTGTAAAATTTCACGATCTCGTTTTCATCGACGAAGGAGAGATCGACTGGCATGTGCTTATAAATGAGATTGATTTGCTCTAGCGTGAGCTTGCCCGTGGCGACGTCAAAAACCGCGTTTTTATCGCGGTTTGCGTTTGGATTTAGTCCGTATTTGCTCATCAAATTTGACAGCTCTTTTAGGAAATTTGGATTTAAAACCGCTTCGTTTAGGTTGCCGTTTTGTAAATTTGCCGCGCTTAAATTTGACTCGCTTTGCAAATTTGCGTCCTTTAAATTTGCCTCCGAGCTGCTACCGGACTCCAAATTTAACGGATAAAATTCGCTCGGCTTTTCGATGAGAAAATATCCGATCTCATCATCGCCGCGTCTCATTGCGCGAAACTCCTCCTCGCTGATCATCTCCAGCGACGTCGGATAGAGCGCCGCCTCCTCGCGTGCGAGCAGGTCGAGTAGATTTTCGTAGATCTCGTGCTGAGCCGCGATAAACTCATCCGCCTTGCCGCACTCTAGCAGCTCGCGCGCTGCGGCGATACCGTCGCGGACCTTGTTATCAAAGCTCCACATAAAGCGCGACGGGCGGTCAAAGCCCTTGTTTTCGAGCATCGAGTAGAGTTGGTGCTGTTTTCTGGCAAAGTGCGTCCTGTTAAAGCTGCCTAGTTTGTCGTAAATTTCAAGCCACTCGTTTTTGATAAATTTCTTTTTTAGCAGCTCTTTTGCCTTTGCGATTAGTTCGCGCGCGGCGTCGTTTTCGTTGATGTAGGTGGCGACGGGGTGGTCTTTTGGCAGTTTGGGGCACTCGGTAGTTAGGATACCGCGCAGGATTTCTGATAGCTCGGCGGCGTTTTCGTCGATAAACTCGCTCTTAAAGCCTAAATTTAGCAAATTTGCGCGCACGTTTTTAAAATCGGCCGGCGTGAGTTTCGTTAGCTCCGATTTTGCAGCTTTTCTTGAGGCGAAAAAATTTGCCGCTCCGCTGAGGTAATCCCTCAAAATCGCAGTGGCTAAAGCAACGGCGGCGTTGTTAAATTTGATCATTTTTTATCCTTAACTTAAATTTTAAGGATTATACAAAAAGCGGAGAGTAAAAACTTTGATTTATCTTAAGCTGTAAATTTTGACGCCAAAGGTCGCGTCGATCTTCTCGGTATCTTTGCGCATTTTGATCGGAAAATCGATTTTGACGATATTTTCGTAGTTTTGTAGCGCGTCCATAAACTCGTAAAATTTAGCAGGCGTTTTCATAGAGCCAGTTACCGTTAGCTCATAGACCGAGATCTCGCCGTTTTTTGCGGCCTCTTTTAGTTCGCTTAGATTTACGTTTGCGAAATATTTTGATACAAACTGAGTAAATTTATCCGCGTCAAATTTGTTTTCAAGCGCGTCTAGCTGGGCCTTGTCGTTTTGTTTTATCTCGTTTAGGGCTTTTGATTTGGCATCGTAGAGCCTTT